>JAZUCW010000174.1:0-5727 GCA_045639305.1 Candidatus Scatosoma sp. | reverse complement strand
ACTCCTTGGCTCACAGAACGACATGGCTACGATCCGACTTGCTTACGGGGACCGTAAGGTAGTGGTCTTTTCCGAAATAATAGCTCACGTCGTATACGGTTGTTTCGGTATCGGTAGGCTTTGCAGTATATTTGGGTAAGACGTAATTGCTATACACGTAATCAAAATAGGGGTCTTGCGGATCGTTTGTTCCGGCGATACAGCTCGTATAACCAATATAATCCATATTTTCTATTGCGTTATCGGGGCGAGAGAGGAAATTGATGAACATCGTCGCAGCTTTTACGTTTTTCGAGCTTTTCGGGATTGCCCAACCGTCAAACCAGAGGTTGGATACCGAATCGGGAATTGCGTAATTCAAGTCGACGGGATTGCTGACGGGCTCGTCTTCGATTTCGCCCGACGCGTAATCCATAATATATACGCCGTCGCCGCTCCATTGATAATTGACGCTGATTTTACCCGCAATCATATCGTTCTTGCCTTCGTCCGTTTCAAATCCGTACAGATTTCCCGTTATCGATTGCAAAATCTTTTTGACGGCGTTCATCGTCTTTTCGGACGTATCGTTCATCATTTTTCCGATTTTCTTTTGATATGCTTGAAGAAGGGCGTCTTTTTGCGTTTCATATTCGTCTATTGTGATACGAGAATCGTTATATTGACTTTCCAGATTGCCTAACGCTTCTATATAGGCGGACTTTTCCTTCAAAAGTTCTTTTTCATAATACATCGCAAGTCCAACGAAATAGGTATCACGAATATTATTTTTCGCCGTAATTTTGTTGGCGTAGGAGGTGTTTACGAACACGTTCCAGGTGGAAACGTCTTCTTCTTTCACGATTTCAGGGTTATAAATAAAGCCCGTCGTACCCCACATGTAACCTGCCGCATAGGCGGACCAAGGTTCGTGGATGCTTTCGATTTCATTTTCCGAAAAAACGCGGGAAATGTAGGGGGAAACGTGTTTTGCGTAATAATTCGTTTCTATGCTCGTATCGAAGAAGGAATCGGGGAGTTTTTGCAAATATCCCTCGGCGGCAAGCTTCATAATCATATATTCGGACGGGCAAACCAAATCGAAGCTATCGCCCATCTTTATCATATTATACAAAGTTTCGTTGTCGTCTGCCGTGCAGTATTCAACGCGAATTTCCTCGCCCGTTTGTTCCTTATACCAAACCTCGAATTCACGCAGCAATTCACTGTCTTCATCGCCGCCTGCGATATATTCTGCCCAATTGGCAACCTTCAATACGGGGGTATTGTCGATATTCAGTGCAATGGCAACCGCGCTGCTAGCAACGACTACGCTTGCTAAAGCAATGGCAATTATTTTTTTCATTGTTTTTTACCTGCCTTTTTATGCGCGATAATATTCATCGTAACGACGGCAATGACGATCAATAAGAAGATAATTGCCGTAAACGCCCAATAAGAAGATTTTATCGTATTGACCGTTCCGCCCTTATTCAGCCCGTAGATATGGGTACTGATGGTTTGGAAGGTGTTCGGTTTTGTGTACGCCGCAATAATATAATCGTCCAAAGAGAGGGTAATGGATAACAAGAATCCCGTAACGATACCCGGCAAAATTTGCGGGATAATAACGGAGAATAGAGCTTTTGTGGGCGTTGCGCCAAGGTCGAGCGCCGCTTCGTAAAGGTTATTGTCCATTTGTTTCAGCTTTGGAATAATTGATAAGACGACGAAAGGGGTGCAAAGCACCATTTGTCCGACAATTAAAGGGATATAGGTCGATTTGGGGACGTGAATTGCCACGACCAAAAAGGCAAAGGAAATTGCCGTTACGACTTCCGCGTTGATAACGGGGATTTGGTTGACGCTGTTTAATAATTTCGCTGCGCGTTTTTTCGAATAGAAAATACCGATAGCGCCCACCGTACCCAAAATAGTGGACAAAGCGGCAACGACCAAAGCCAAAAAGATCGTCTGCAACACGATGGGGAAGGGTTGGTTGTCCATATCGAAGAAATAACGATAATGTTCCCAGCTAAAACCTTCCCAGCTGCTGATAATTTCCGACTTGTTGAAACTGTAAACGGTCAAAAGGAGAATCGGGGCGTAGATAAAGAGCAGCACAAGCCCGATAAACAGCCATTTCAAAGAGGTTCTTATTTTTTTCATAACGTTGTCCCCCTTGCGTTTACTTCCGATTCTGCGTCAAACCCGCCCGTTACCCAAGTGATGACGAACATCAAGGTAAGCAAAATCAAGGCGGTAACCGAGCCCATGTTCCAAAGATCGTTTTTAAAAAAGTCGTCGATAAGCGAGCCTACGATTTTCGTATGGTTATAGGTCATATAGTTAGAAACGACGTAGTTGGTCATCGAGGGTAAAAACACCATAGAAACGCCGCTCATAATCCCTGCCTTGGAAAGGGGAAGGGTTACCTTTAAAAAGGCTTTTGCGGGCGGGGCGCCCAAATCTTTCGCGGCTTCTAGATAATGCTTGTCGATTTTGATAATCGTCGTATAGATGGGCATGATCATAAAGGGAAGGAAGTCGTATACCATACCTAAAATGGTATTAAAGATATTCCAGCCCGGTTTGTTGTAGATGCCAATCCAATCGAGCAGCTCCTTTAACGCGTTGATACGCAAAACGAAGTTTACCCACATCGGTACGATAAAAAGGAGTAATAAACCCATTTTATTTTTCAGTTTACAGTTTGCGATTATGTAGGCAACGGGATAGGCGATAAGCAGGCAAACCAGCGTGCTGCTTAACGAGATGAAAAAGCTTTGCACAAAGGTTTTAAAGCGCGCCGTTTCAAAAAAGGAATCTCCGCCGCTGCCGCTGAAGAAAATACGGATATTTTCCCACGTAAACGCGCCGTCGGCGTCGGTAAAGGCGTAATATACGATAATAAGCAAGGGTACGACCACGAAAACAGCAAGGAATACCGCGTAGGGAATTGCCAAGAGTTTTCGGGAGAACCGCAATTTAAAGCGGGGTTTTTCCATTATTTTGTGCCCTCCGCCGTCTTTAACGTTAAACGAATCTTGTCTTTGGGGATACTCAAACTTACCAAGTCGTTTTCGTTCCAAAGATCTTCGCACGCAAGGACGTAATCTTCTTCGTTTTCCGTACGTACGATATAACGGTAATATTCACTTTTATAGATTAAGGAAATAATATTGCCGCGCGCGCCGCCCTCATCGAGGTTATCGCTCATGGTAATATCGTGTAAACCGACCTCGACGTTGACTTCGGTGTCGGTAAGGTCTAGTTTTTCACCTTTTGCCGTAATAAGATAGCCTTCCTCGTCTAAGTGGCTGCCTGGATAGAGTTGGGTAACGTCGCATTCGAATTCGCCGTCGCCAAATTCGACGGTATTGCGTTTGGTGATAACGCCCGAGAATTTGTTGACGCGGAAAATCTTTTTCATAACGTGGATACCGTCGGGATTTACGCAAAGCCCGACTCTTTCCCCAACCTGCGGGGCAGAGGTGCTTTGAATTTCAATTTCGTATCTGCCGCACTGTACGAGAATTTGATAATGAATCCCCTTAAAGACGACGGAGGTAACTTTTCCTTTCAAGATGCCGCTTTCAGGGTCGGTGATAATAACGTCCTCGGGACGTACGACGACGTCTACGGGTTCGTCTTTTTCAAAACCGCCGTCAAGGCAGGTAAACGCCTTGCCGCAGAACCGTACCTGACCGTCTTTGGGCATAACCCCCGTAAAGATGTTGCTTTCCCCGATAAAGTCGGCAACGAAGGTGTTTTTCGGTTCGTTATAGATGGATTCGGGGGTGCCGATTTGCTGAATAGACCCGTCGGACATAACGACGATGGTGTCCGACATCGTCAAGGCTTCTTCCTGATCGTGCGTAACGTAGATGAAGGTGATGCCAAGGCGTTTGTGCATCGCTTTTAATTCGAGTTGCATTTCCTTGCGCATTTTTAAATCGAGGGCACCCAGGGGTTCGTCCAATAATAAAATTTCAGGTTCGTTAACGATGGCGCGCGCAATGGCAATACGCTGTTGTTGACCGCCCGAAAGGGTGGAAATACTGCGCTTTTCAAAGCCTGCAAGGTCTACGATTTCTAAGGCCTTGTTTACTTTTTCCGCAATGATTTCCTTGGGGAGTTTTTTATATTTGATTTTCGTTCTCCCTTTTTTATCCACGATCGTGGTTTCAATACGCTTTAATTTTAAACCGAACGCAACGTTTTCAAAGACGTTGAGGTGGGGGAAAAGCGCGTATTTTTGAAAGACGGTATTAACCGGGCGACGGTTGGGCGGCAAAACGCTGATATCCTCGCCGTTTAATAAAATTTTACCGCTGGTGGGAAGTTCAAACCCTGCAATCATACGCAAAGTGGTCGTTTTTCCGCAGCCAGACGGGCCGAGAAAGGTAACGAATTCTCCTTTGCGTACGTAAAAATTGATATTTTCTACAACGGTTACACCGTCGAATTCTTTGCAAACGTTGACAAGTTCAATGATATGATTGGATTTCTTTTCTTTTTTCGTTTCCATATCCGTATTCTCCGAAAAATCTTTTCTCTAAAGTGTAAGGGGGTAGGGGATTAAAAATTAGGCGGCGTGGAAATCCATAGGAAGCGCGCCTTGCCTTTCCCTTTATTAATAATGCAGTGCGGTTTGCTGGCAGGGTAATAAAACGCTTCGCCTTTTTTGCAAAGATGATGCTTGTTCCCCAGTTCGATTGCGATTTTGCCTTCTAAAACGTAACCGAACTCCTCGCCTTCGTGCGGAATATCTCCCGCCGTGGAAACGCCTTCCGTCAGTTCGACGAGGATGGGTTCCATCATATTTTTTTGGGCATTCGGAATCAACCAATTCAAAATAACGCCGTCCGAATCCTTTTCGATAAACTCGTTCTTCGAAAAGACTACTTTTTCTTCCGTTTCTTCACGGAAGAATTCGGACAAATTACTGCCCAAAGCGGATAAAATATCCGTCAAGGTCGCGATGGAAGGGCTGTTTAACTCGTTTTCTAATTGCGAAATATATCCTTTTGTCAATTCGCAACGATCGGCAAGCTCTTCTTGCGTCAAGCCCTTTTGGTTTCGCATTCTCCGTATTTTTTTACCAATATCCATAACCGTCTCCAAAACCGTCTTTTTTACGGAAAAAGTTTAGTAAAAGTAAACTTTTTGCTTTGTTTTACCAATCCTTCGCTTGGTTTGCTTAAAATAAACGAAAAGTTTAGTGAAAATAAACTTTCTTACGTAATGTATTATATTTAAAATAGAGGAAGATGTCAAACGTTTATAGGGGATTTTATCAATATTTTTATTATGGAAGGGAAAGAAAAAATCGGGCGCGTTAAAGCGTCCGATTTTCGATAGGTTTATCACAACGAAAAAAGGGGTCTACCAAGCGGCAGACCCTCATATTATAATATGCGAATATTATAAAACAGGTTTTAGTTCAAAGCAGCAAGTTTCTTTGCGAGCTTTGCCTTTCTGTTGTTTGCGTTATTCTTGTGAAGAACACCCTTCGTAACAGCGCTGTCAATAGCGGAAACGGTTTCAGGGTAAAGTTTTACTGCGGTTTCCTTGTCGCCTGCTTCAACAGCGGTAAGGAATTTCTTTACCTGCGTTTTCAACGCGGATTTAACGGCTTTGTTTCTCATGGTCTTCTTTTCGATAACCAAAACTCTTTTCTTTGCGGATTTAATATTAGGCATAACAGTCTCCTTATTTTTTCCAATTTTTCTTAATCAATACAAT
>JAZUCW010000173.1:0-2397 GCA_045639305.1 Candidatus Scatosoma sp. | reverse complement strand
CGTTTTGCACCTTGATGACGTCCTTAATCGGATACAAAGTCTGTATTGGTAAAGGAGTGCCGTTTTTCCCCGTCATGGGGAGGGCGGATTCTTGATAGGAAACCGTGCCCTCCCATACGGGTTTTAAGATTTCGTCTAAAGAATAGAGCTGATCTGTACTCTCTGCCGCTACGGATTTCGACGTATTACTACCGACACAAATACCGCATAAGCAAGCCGTGCAAAGAATCGTTCGTAGTATTTTTCCAATTCTCATAGACAGATCCTCTTTTTAAAGCTTAGATAACGCTGAACGCACGGAGATACATACCGTCAGAAAGAGTCAATCTAACCAACGAAATCGCCCAGTTTGCCGCATTTTCCGCCGTTACGCCGTTCAAGTTGGTGATATCAATTTCCAACGCAGCCCATTCGCCTTCGCTCATGCCCGTCTGTACGGTATAGTCTTTTGCACCGCCCGTACTAACTTCCGCAATTGCGTTCTGCCAATTTGCTACCGACGTAGAGGTGATACCAAAGCCGATGTTAATCTTGCTTGCCGTGCCTCTGTTCTGGTAAACGATGACCATCTTGGTCTTCCCTGCCAAGGAAATACAACCGTTGCCATAGCTAAACCAATCTTTCTGCGCACCAAGGTAAACACGCGTATCGCCTGCCGCCGCTTTGAAGGATTTCGAATTTGCGTCGTATGCGCCGCTCATCCAGCTCTTATCTGCCGCTGCAAGACCCTTTTCATCCGCAAAGTTGAAGGAAGAGGTTGCATCCAAAGCGAACGTGATCGATTGGATAACGATTTCGCCTTCACCAACGAAGCTTATTGCAATATTCGTGATATCACCGCTTACAGCCAAGGTTTTGCTCGTTTCGCCTGCAGCGACGTTGAAGGTATAGCTCTGCGCTACGCCGCCGATCGTCAACGCTACGTTTACAGCCGTTACGCCGTCTGCGTTTGCATAAGCGAGTTCCATGGTGTTGTAACCGAGCATCGTGTAGCCCGTGATATCCTTGTTGAAGGATGCACCGTCAGCAACGACGAACTTCGTACCAAGGTTATCCATATCGTAGATTGCGGTAAGACCTTCACCGTTTTCAACGCCGAACGCGTATCTGTCGTTGAAGTTGAAACCGTTCAATTCTTCTGCCACAAACGCTTCGAAGGAAATGCTTTCAAAGATAATTGCATTGTCGATACCGATGCTATCGAAGGAAATCGACAACGAAATCAACGTACCTTCGTAGTTTTCTTTACCGAACATATTGTAGGTATAGGTTGCGAAATCGCTCATACGAGCGTCGATCATTGCAACGTAGTCCGTCGAGCCGTTTGCCGTCGTGTACGTGATCGTGATCGTCGTACCATAGCCAAGGTTCTTCAAACGAAGTTTCAAGGTCGTCAAATCGCTCAAATCGATAACTTTGCCGTCCTGCGGGGTAAGGGTGAAGATTGCGCCCTTCACGCCGTATGCCGCCGACATAATAAGACCGTTCGTCTTATTGTAGAGGGTTACGTTTTCGCTTTCGGAAACGCAAGCGTTGTCCTTAGGGAAAATCCAACCGTCCACTGCCGTTTGCGCACCAGCTGCCGCTTCGATATCTGCCGCAGCGTCGTTTGCAAGCAAATCTTTTACAGCCTGCGTATCGCCGTAGTTACGGTCGTAGTTTTCGATTTCTACACCTTCCATCGACTTAATCCAAATTTCGTTGGACCAGTCGTGTTCGTCCGTGGATACGTACGAGCACTGAATACGAAGGCTTACAAGGTACTGCGCTTGACCCCAGATGGAAACGCCGTTGATTGCAGGCGAAGAAAGATCGAAGTCTTTGGTAACCCATTCGTCCGTTTCAGACATATTCTTCTCAATAGGCGAGAAGGTATAGGTATACGCACAAGTTTCGTTGTAACCATTCGAATAGATCGGGTTGCCGTCCTTATCCGCTACGACAAAGTAGAAACGGATGGTGTTTGCCTTACCGAGATATTTGAAGGTTACGCTAAGTTTTTGCGAAGCCGAAATATCGATCGGGTTGCCGCCGTACGCAATGTGTGCGTCGCCAACTTTCTTTGCATAACCGAAGTTAATCTTCGCATAACCGCCGTCCGCGTCTTCAACGTATTCGGAAGAACCAACAATCGAACCGTCGAGACCGAGGTTTGCCGCGTAGATGGGGAATACGTTTGAAATCGCTTCACCGTCAAAGCTTACCGCTACTTTCACGTAGATGTTCATGTTTTCGGTAACTTCGCTGCCGTCTACCGCTGCCGTCGTGAACGCTGCGTCGGTATAGTAACCAAGCACTTTGTAATTCGTACCTGCCGTTACGTCGCTGCGAAGGGCGAGTGTGCCGCCTTCTGCAACGCTGTCTACCAATGAAGTCGGATCGTAGCCATGTCGTTCT
>JAZUCW010000172.1:0-2271 GCA_045639305.1 Candidatus Scatosoma sp. | reverse complement strand
TAGAAATTGTTTCCATTTTTTGTGGGATTCTTTCGCAGGATTTTTTATTGAAATATCGCAAAACTATAAGAAATCGTTTTACAAATAAAGTTGAGTTTGTTATAATAAAAGCATGGTAGAAGAAGTAAAAAAATTTTATATGCACAAAATCTCCAACCTTATCAACGTGCAAAAGGTTGTAACGATTCATTATCAGGCACTTGAAAAGAATTACAGTTTCCCCGAGGAAAAACACGACTTTTGGGAAATCAATTACGCCGATAAGGAAAACGTATTCGTAGGCGTAGACGGGGAAAAAATCGAATTAAAACAAGGTGAAATTATCTTTATCAAGCCCAACCAACCGCACTTTGTAGAAAGCGGCAATAAAGAGCCGAATTTGTTTATTATTTCTTTTACGTGTCGTTCCGAATCGATGAACTTTTTTGCCGATAAAAAGTATTCCGTCCCTGAAAAGTATCGATATTTATTGCAAAACATTATGTCGGAAGCGCAAAACACCTTTGATTTACCCGATTTTGACCCACATCTTAACGAATTAAAATTGTTAGAAAACCCCAACCTTGGCGGCGAACAAATTATTAAAAACTCGTTAGAAACTTTGCTCATATATCTTTTGCGACACGCGCAAAAACGCCCTTCTTCGCAAGAGTTTTTCGTTTCCAAAATCGCAGATTCGTCCGAACTTGAAGACGAAATTGTGCGCATCTTAACCTCGAAAGTATACGGGAAATTTTCTTTGGCGGATTTAAGTAACGCACTGCACTACGGTACGACGAGACTTTGTACCTTTTTCAAAAAGAAAACGGGAAAAAGCATCTATCAAACCTATCTAAAACTAAAAATCGACGAGGCGAAAAAGCTGATCCGAAAAAACAAATCGTTTGCAGAAATCACCGAACTTTTGTGTTTTGATTCTCTTTCCACCTTTACTTTCGTCTTTAGAAAATATTTAGGCATGACCCCTAGCGAATACCGAAACAGTATTAAATAACGAAAAAACGAACCCAAGCGGTTCGTTTTTTTATTTATTCGGAGATTTTTCGCTCATCGATTTTTAAGATACGGTTGGAGATTTCCAAAGCTGCAGGGCGATGGGTTACGATAATACAAGTCCTATTTTGCAAACTTTTGATATTTTCTAAAAGCCGTCTTTCCGTGTCTCCGTCCAGCGCGCTAGTCGCCTCGTCCAACAATAGGATTGGACGGTTGGACAAGATTGCCCTTGCCACCGCAAGGCGTTGTAATTGCCCTTCCGACAAGCCGCCGCCTCTTTCCATAAGCTTTGTATGCAAACCGTTTGGAAGCTCGAAAACAAAGTCGGCGCAAGCGATTTGCAGGGCGGATTTTATCTTTTCTTCGTCAATATTTTCGCCGCTTTCCGCAAAGAAAGTAAGATTTTCATAAATCGTACCAAGGAAGAGGAAATTTCCTTGGGGTACGTAAGCGAACAGATTTCTATGCTTTGCCGATAATACTACGCTTTCCCCTTCGTGGCTCAACAAAATTTCGCCTGCCGTAGGAGGATACAAGCCGAGCAAAAGTTTAAATAACGTACTTTTCCCCGTACCCGAAGTCCCAGTAAGAGAAAGAATTTCGCCTTTATTTATCGTCAAATTCGTCTGCGAAAGCACTTCTTCCTCCTCATAAGCAAAGGAAACGTTATGAAAGGAAATCGCATCAAAAGGAATATCCTCGCCGTTATCTTTCAGGATTTCCGTAGGAATATCCTCGATTTCCGCCAAGCGTTCGCCGCTGGCAATACGCGCGTAATAAGCGGGAATAATTGCGGAAAACCCAGAAAGCGGCTGCTGGAATTGCATTAACAGTAAAATAACGGACAACATTGCGCCGTAATCGGCGGAAACGGGGTTGCGTAAAATAGAAACTGCACACCAGATGACGGCAAGAATCAACCCCGAATTGCTAATCAAAGCAAAAACGGCGTTGATGCCCGAACGCAAAAGATTTCTATCCATACGCGTTTTATAATATTGCTTTGCAAGTTCTGCAGATTTTTCCGTGCTTTGCCCTTCCGCACCGTAGGCTTTGATGGTCATCGAAGCGGAAAGTCCCTCTTGCATAAAGGCTCTATGGATATCGTCGGCAGCCAAAAACGCTTTCTGGCGTTTTTTAATTTGACGGCGGAAAATCGCAGCCAAAACCCCAAACACCCCGCCGCAAACGACGTATACCGCCGTGAACAGCGGATTGATGGTCAACAACAATACGATAGCACCGACGCATTGAATCAACATACTCGTCAATACG
>JAZUCW010000171.1:0-2302 GCA_045639305.1 Candidatus Scatosoma sp. | reverse complement strand
CAAGACGAGCCTCGCCGTTTTTCACGTATACCGTTTGCCCGCCAAGTTCGCTGACGCCGTCGGGTATCCCCTTCGCGCGCATAGCGTCGGTGATAAGCGTTATCTTATCGTCGGGCTTATTTTTAATTAAAAGCTGCATAGCAGGTACGGAAACGTGAATGGTATCTGCAATCAATTCGCAGTTCAATTCGTCGAGCAGCATCGCGCTGCCAACCGTACCGATTTCACGGTGATGGAGCGCCGTCTGCGCGTTGTACGTATGCGTAACGTTAGAAGCGCCTGCCTCTACCGCCTTGACAATCTCGGGATATTTTGCGCCCGTATGCCCGATGGAAGCAACGATACCTTGCGCAGCCAAATGCCGAATAAACTCGTCTGCGCCCTCCACTTCGGGGGCAAGCGTTACGATACGAATTGCGTTACCGCTGGCTTGGTTGTACTTGTCAAACGCCTCGATATCCGGCTGTTTTACGTATTCGAGAGGTTGCGCGCCCTTATGCGCCGCCGCAATAAACGGACCTTCGAGGTGGATACCAACCACCCTTGCGCCCTCGTCTATATCTGCCTCTTGATAGGCTTTTACCGACTGCATCGCTTTGGTGATATTTTCAGGGCTTTGCGTCATCGTAGTAACGAGGAAAGAAGTCGTCCCTTCCGCCGCAACCGTTTTTGCAATGATTGCAATATCCTCTACCGTTCCGTCCATACCGTCGCTGCCACCTGCGCCGTGGATATGCTGATCGACAAATCCGGGCAAGACGATTGCGCCGTCGGGCAAAACGATTTCTTCCGCACCCTCTACCTTGCAACGGGAAATCTTTTCAATCTTCTCGTCAAAGCAAACCGTGCATTTTTTTAATCCCTCACCGCCCACGTAGACGGTCGCGTTTTTAAAACATTTCATTTTTCTTCTCCGAACGCTTATCTGTTTGCAGGCAAAGATGCCGCTGCGATACTCTGTCCTACGCGACGATTCGTTTCATCGGGCAAACCGATATCGAGCCCTGCAAACTGCGGATATTCTTCCGCAAGCACTTGTTTACAGGTCGCAAGGATGATATCCCCGCCTTTACCACCCATAACTCTGCCGAGCAAAAGCATATGCTTGATGTCGTAGAATTTTGCATAGAAAGGAATCGTGTGCGCAAGATATACGCCGATATCCTCGTAGATTTGATGCGCCAACGCATCGTCCTTTTCCATAAGCGCCTGAATTTCTTTCAATTTCTGTGCGGGAGTAAGCCCGTCGGCAAAAGTATGTCCGCCCGCTTCGGCAAGTTTGATAACCGCATCTTGCGAGAAATACTTGCAACCTACGCCGAAATCCCCGCTCCACTCGTCCTGCATAGCCCCTTCGTTAAAGTCTACGGGCGCAAACGCAAGTTCGGAAAGCCAGCCGTTGATACCGCCCTGCGTGTTGATGTACCCAACCGCTTCGCTCGTACCCATAGCGATACCCAAAACGCCGTTATCGTTGAGGTCGATTGCACCCGCCAACGCAGTTACGTCGCCGTCGTTTGCAACTTCCAAAGGGATATTTTCCCCCATTTCCTTGGCTACGTTTATGTACATATTTTTTACGTAATCGCCGTATTTTTTCTTGTCTACCTTGATAAACAACGAAGCGACCATAATCTTATTGTCTACGTAAACGCCAGCGGAAGATACGCCGATTGCGTCTACGCGGGGCATTTTCGAAGCCGCCGTCTTCATTGCCGTTAAAATTTCGTTATAATGATAGGTAGGGTCTTCCGTCGTCTTGGGATTCCAAACGACTTCTTCACTGTAAACGACTTCGCCGTCGATAACCGCACTGACCTTTCTATCCGAACCGCCCGCGTCAAAACCGATACGGCAGCCTTCCAAATATCCGCCTACGCGTACCGAAGCGTTTTTCTGTGCGGGAATTTCCCCTTCTTCCAACCAAACAACCTCGAAAGGTTTTTCGTATACGCCGCTCATAAACTCAACGTCGAATGCACGAAGTCCTTCCATGGTATAAGCGTTTTTCAAATATTCAAAAATCGATTTGCTGCCCGCAACGTAAATTTTATACCCGCCGACAACCCACAAAATCGTCTTTGCGATACGTTCCGCCACGCGGAAGTTCCACGCGTCGTTTACGCCGTCCGCAAACGCGTCGTACGAGTATACGTAGTTGTAACCGCCGCTGCGTTCTGCAACGATCGTTACCTTAACCGCCTTACCGCTTTCTCTTACCGCCTCGTCAAAATCGTTTAACGCCTTGATCATAGGATAAAAGTTTTTATCTAATACGGGTGTTCTCATAAACAAACTATCT
>JAZUCW010000170.1:0-2661 GCA_045639305.1 Candidatus Scatosoma sp. | reverse complement strand
TTGGGGTTGAGCATCGCTTTACTTGGGGGAGCGTATATTTTGATAAATTATCTTTCCAATCGACCTAAAAAGTCGAAAGATAAAAAATGAGGCGAGCAGGTACGCGTTGAAATTTAAAAAATCGGATTTTTGACGGATTTTTGCGTATTTTGTCTTGTGAAAATTTGGTTAAAAATGAAAAAAGTGTAAAAAAGGCAAATAAAAACGCTTGCAAAAAAAGCGGAAAAGGTCTATCATAGTACTACGAAAATAAATGAAAGGCGCTTTTTAGCGCAAACGAGGAGAAAAATATGGCAATGTTCAATTTGTTGGCTAGCTGCGTAGAGAACATCAAGAAAAACTGGCCTTCCTATTTGTTGATGGCAGGTTTGGTTGCGGTTATCGTGGTATTTATGTTCCTTTCCAGCCGTTCGAGAAAGAAGAGAGAACAAGAAACGGCGGATATGCTCAACGCAATCCAGCCCGGAAACAAGGTAAAGACGATTGGCGGTATCTGCGGTATCGTGGTAGAAGTATGCCCTGAAGATAACACTTTCGTTTTGGAAACGGGTACGGAAGCAAGCGGCAAATCGTATATCAAGTTTGACAAGCAAGCGGTTTACCAGACGGACGCAGTTGCGAAAAAGGAAGTGCCTGCGGTACCTGCTGCACCCGTAGAAGCGGCAAAGGAAGAACCTAGCGCAGAGCTTGCGCCCGAATTCGACGCACCTGCGGAAGAAAAATCGGAAGAAAAAACCGAAGAATAATCTGTTCTGAAAAGCAAACGCCTTCGCATACGATACTGCGGAGGTGTTTTTTTATGCAAAATAGCGATTCCTATCAAGGCGGTACGATTTTTACGATAGTCAAAGGCGTTGGGTTGGCGTTGGCGTTTTCGTTACTCTTTACCATTTTGTTTGCCTGCGTTTTAAAAATGGCGGCGTTGCCGCACACCGTAATTTATCCTATCAACCAAACGGCGAAGGCGCTAGCCATTTCGATTGGCGTACTCGCCTTTGTGCGCGGAAAGAAGGGGTGGTTGAAAGGCGGAGGAATAGCGCTGCTTTTTACCGCGCTTTCCTATTTGGCGTTTTCGGCGATAGGGGGCGATTTTTCCCTTTCTTACCTGTTGTTTATCGAGCTTGTATCCGCGCTTTTTATCGGCGCGGTTTGCGGAATCGTCGCCGTCAATCTCCGCCGTTGAAGAAAAAAAGGGCGAAGTGGGCGACAAAAGCGGAAAAAACTTAAAAAAACCGCTTGCAATCTATGAAAAAGTATAGTATAATAAAAGGCAGAAAAATCTGTCAATCAGGAGGACGATTATGATTAAGACGATTGCGAAACCCGCTGATAAGAAAGTTACCGGCTGCGGCGAATGCAGAAGCACCTGTCAGTCCGCTTGCAAAACGAGCTGCACGGTAGGCAACCAGTCCTGCGAAAGAATCACGCGCGAAGAAAAAATCGAACGCAAATAATTCTTTCTCGGCACACGGTCGGGGATCCGACGACAAGCAGGAAATGATCAAAAACGGCGTATTGTAACGGTACGCCGTTTTTAACCGAGTCTTGAGGAAAAATTCAGTTAGTCAATCTCTTTGATGGGCTACGGGAGGAAGACGTGATACACGTATTCAGTTATAGAGACAAAAATTACATTTACGACGTAGGCAGCGGGTCGTTGCACGAATGCGACAAACCCACCGCCGATTATTTAAAAGCGAACGAGGAAGGACAAGCCGTTGATATCACCTATATCACGGACGAACAAATCAAAGAAATCCTCTCTGACGTGCAGGCTCTTAAAGACGAGGGCTTGCTTTTTAAAGAAGAGGTTTCTTCCTATCCGATAAAGAGCAACGAAGTCAAAGCGCTTTGTATCCATATCTGCCACGATTGCAATTTCCGTTGCAGATATTGCTTTGCCGACGAGGGCGCGTATCACGCAAAACGGGAGAGCATGTCCTTTGAAACGGCGAAGGCGGCGGTCGATTTCTTGATTGCAAACAGCGGCAAGAGAAAGGTTTTGGAAATGGACTTCTTCGGCGGCGAGCCGCTTATGAACTTCGACGTGTTAAAGCGCACCGTATATTATGCAAAGGAAGCAGGGGAAAAGGCGGGCAAAAAATTCTTGTTCACCACGACCACCAACGCCCTTTTGTTAAACGACGAAGTCATCCAATTTTTCAATGACGAAATGGAAAACGTCGTGCTTTCGCTCGACGGCAGAAAAGAGGTGCACGACGCCATTAGAAAATCGATAAACGGCAAGGGCACGTTCGACCTTATCATCGACAAAATCAAGAAATTCATTTCTCTTCGAGCAGAGAAAAGCTATTACGTACGCGGCACGTTCACGGCGAAAAATCTCGACTTTGCAAAGGACGTTTTGTTTATCGCCGATCAGGGCGTAGACTCCATTTCCATGGAGCCCGTCGTAACGGAAATTCCCGAGCTGCAAATCCGCGCGGAGCATTTGCCGACGATTGAAAAGGAATACGAAAATCTTTGCGATGCGTACTTGGAAAGATACGCAAAGGGCGAGGGCTTCAATTTCTTCCATTTCAACGTGGATTTGGAAGGCGGACCCTGCCTTTCCAAGCGCGTATCCGCTTGCGGTGCGGGGAACGAGTATTTTTCCGTCGTACCCAACGGCGATTTGTATCCTTGCCACCAGTTCGCAGG
>JAZUCW010000169.1:0-3293 GCA_045639305.1 Candidatus Scatosoma sp. | reverse complement strand
TTACAGCCCGTACATTTCGTTTCGTCTACGTATCTTGCTTTGCGGCGGATTTTCACGCTGAAATTACCGACGAACCCTTTCACCTCTTCGATTTCCGAATAGGAAAGAATATCAATTTTTTCGTGTTGCGCGCAATCTACCATCTTCGGCGTCAAAATACAAGCCGAGCAGTCAAGCGTGGGGAACGTCTTATCGATTTGCGCCATTCTGCCGCCAATCGTTGCGTTCTTTTCGACGATATCCACTTCAAATCCAGCTTCTGCAATATCCAAAGCCGCCTGAATCCCTGCAATACCGCCGCCGATAACCAAAGCGCGTTTTACAACGGGGCTTTCCCCTGCCGTCAAGGGCGCGTTCAGTTTTACTTTTGCAATTGCCGTACGGACGAGCACAACCGCTTTTTCGGTTGCGTCTTCCATATCTTTATGTATCCACGAGCAATGTTCGCGGATATTGGCAATTTCAACCATGTAAGGGTTCAACCCTGCTTCTTCCGCCGCTTTGCGGAAAGTAGCTTCGTGCATTCTCGGCGAGCAAGCACCGACAACGACACCCGTGAGGTTATGCTCTTTAATCGCCTGCTTGATAAGCTGCTGACCGTTTTCCGAGCACATATACTGATAGTTTGCGGAAAATACGACGCCGGGTTCGCTTTTGATTACCTCGGCAACCTTTTCCACGTCTACCGTTGCCGCGATATTACTGCCGCACCAACAAATAAAAACACCTATTCTTTGCATACTTTATACTCTCTTTTTTTTGGATTTTCATTTTTACCGAACGAATCATTCGGAAGGGTTACTTGTTATACTTTCTGTACGCGCTGACGAGAAGCTGTTGAGGAATTAACTCGTCCACGATAGGAGGAATATCCTCTGCCTTCATTCCGTTTGCGCCTTGCATACGGATCACCGTTTCGCGTACCGCTTCTACGACCGCCGCAGGTGCAACGCCGCGAGGGCAACGCTCTACGCAAGCCATACAGGAAAGGCAGTTCCAAATCGCTTTGCATGCTAACAATTCGTCGATTTTGCCTTTACCGAGCATAGAAACGAACTGGTGAGGCTTGATATCCATATCCTTAAAAGCAGGACATCTACCCGAACATTTGCCGCACTTCATACATTTCTTTACGTCCGTGCCGCTTAAATTTTTGATATTTTCAATACGTTCTTGTTTCGTCATGCTTTCACCCCCAACGCCTCTGCCAAAAGTTCGGTGAAGTACTTCACGGGCAAAATGCCACCGCCGTTGACCTCTAAATTATAAAGGCAAAGCGGGCATGCGGTAATTACTTCTTCCGCGCCTTTTTCTTTTGCACTGGTAAGTACTTTACGGCTCTTTTCCTTGGGAAGTTCGCCGTTTTTCAAGGATACGTACGCCCCGCAACATTCGTTACGGAAAGGATATACGACGGGCGTTCCGCCGATCGCGCGGATAAAGTCTTCGATAATCGTGGGGTTTTCGGGATTGTCAAACGCCATCGCCGCGCTGGGACGGAGCAACAAGCAGCCGTAATACGCACCGATTTTACGATTTAAAGGATTTACTACCGCTTTTTTAATCGCGTCGAACCCGACCACGTTTTTCAAAAGTTCGAGATAGTGAAGAACTTCCGTCTCCCCTTTGTAGGGCTCGTCCAATTTCAAATAATTGTTTGCCCGCATACAAATATCGCCGTCCGCCTTCATATCTGCGTTGGTACGCTTAATAACGTTGTGGCAAGCCGAGCAAAGTGTCAACAACTTTCCGCCGTGGTGTTTTGCGTAATCGAGCGCACGCACAGCCGAAAGCTTGGTTGCAATTTCGTCCGTAGCGGTTTTATACACGCCGCCACAGCACTGCCAATTTTCAACCTCTTCCATTTCCACGCCGAGGACTTTTGCACAAAGACGGGCGGTATCGTCCAATTCTTTTGCTTTCGTCCGCAGCGTACAACCGGGATAATAACTGATTTTCATAACCGTTCTGCTTCCTTTATTATTGGATTATTTCTGCGGATACGCCATTTCTTCGGGACGGAATACTTCGTCAAATCTTTCCGCCGTTAAGAAACCAAGCGCTACGCAAGCCTCTTTCAAGGAAATGTTTTCTTTATACGCTTTCTTTGCTGTTTTCGCCGCATTTTCATATCCGATATAAGGATTAAGCGCCGTAACCAACATCAGCGAGTTATAAAGATTGTGGTGCATCTTTTCTTTGTTTGCTTTAATACCCGTTACGCAGTTTGCTTCAAACGAAGTAATGCCGTCCGCCAACAAACGTACCGATTGCAAGAAATTGTAGATGATAACGGGCATAAATACGTTGAGTTCGAAATTGCCTTGCGAAGCGCCTACCCCTACCGCAACGTCGTTTGCCATTACTTGTACGGCAACCATCGTCATCGATTCGCACTGCGTAGGATTTACTTTACCCGGCATAATCGAAGAACCGGGTTCGTTTTCAGGAATAAAGATTTCCCCAAGCCCGTCGCGAGGGCCGCTGGAAAGCCAACGCACGTCGTTTGCAATCTTCATCAAGTTACAAGCCAACGCTTTCAACGCACCGTGCGCAAATACGAGTTCGTCTTTCGCGGTCAACGCGTGGTATTTGTTTTCCGCCGTAACGAACGCCTTGCCCGTCAACGCACTAACCTGCGCGGCTACTTCTTCTGCGAACCCCTTAGGTGCGTTCAAGCCCGTACCAACCGCCGTACCGCCAAGCGCAAGCTCTTTCAACCCGGGAAGCGCCAACGTAAGCTGTGCTTTCGCTTTTTCTACCATATTCGTCCAACCGCTGATTTCCTGCGAGAAGGCGATGGGAACTGCGTCTTGCAAGTGCGTTCTGCCACTCTTTACAATCCCCTCGTTTTCCTTTTCCAAACGCTTTAAAGTAGCAATCAATTTGTCCATTGCAGGGAAAAGCTTGTCTTCAATCGCAACGACCGCCGCAATATGCATTGCCGTAGGGAAGGTATCGTTCGAGCTTTGGCTCTTATTGATATCGTCGTTGGGGTGCAATAATTTTTTGCCCGCAATTTCGTTTCCGCGGTTTGCGATAACTTCGTTTGCGTTCATATTCGATTGCGTGCCGCTACCCGTCTGCCAAACGACGAGCGGGAAGTGTCCGTTGAGTTCCCCCGAAATCACTTCGTCGCAAGCCGCGCAAATTGCGTCTTTCTTTTCGTCGGAAAGCTTGCCAAGTTTGTTGTTTGCAAGCGCTGCCGCTTTCTTCAAAACCCCAAACGCGTGGGTGATTTCGCGGGGCATAGTTTCTATGTTCACGCCGATCTCGAAGTTTTCGTGGCTTCT
>JAZUCW010000168.1:0-28385 GCA_045639305.1 Candidatus Scatosoma sp. | reverse complement strand
TATTCCATTTTTAATCTTCTTTACCCGAACCACAGTTCGGTCCGTCCCCTTCGCGGCGACAGCTTGTATATAATACCACAAGCCTTTTCCCTTTGTCAAGTGTTTTTTCAGACTTTTTTTAACTTTTTTTCAAAAATTTTTTTCAGCCTGCTTTTTTCCACTCCCTCGCGGACAGCTTGTATATATTACCACTTCTTTTTCCTATTGTCAATTATTTTTTTGCCTTTTTTTAAAGTTTTTTCGACAATTTTCAAGAAAAAATGCGCCCCAGTTTTTCTTGACTTTACGCGCGCGCGCATGATACAATATTATATATAATACGCAAACACGGAGAATTTTATGCTGGTCAAACTTCAAATTATATTCACCATTCTTTCGGCAATCTGCGTTGCCGCCATTTTCCCCGTCGGGACTTATTGGGACTGGCTCGGCGCTCTTGGCTGCGGAATTGCCGCATTTTTATTTTTTGGCGGTACGATCCTTTGCAAAAGCATACGAGAAAAGAGAGAAAATCCGCCCTCCGCAAACAAGCCGCAAGGCGATTTTTTCAACCCCGCAAGCGAACAGAAGGAAGAAAAGAAGGACTGACCTTCTAAATCTTGCCTTGTTTCCAAAAACCGAATAGTTTCTAAAAAACGCAAAACCCGCGACGAATCGCCGCGGGTTTTCTTTTGCAATTAAAATCGAATTTCTTTACAATTGCTGTAAATACCGATACATATTGATCGCTAGCAAATTCCAGCTTTGGAAACCAAGATTATGTACCCCCTCGCAGGTGTCAGGGTCGTAATATTCGTGCATTTTTCCGTATTTTTCGATATCCCTACCGAACATCAAAACCGTCTTTTCCGCAAGCTCTTTCGCTTCCTTTTCATAACCGTAGTTAAGCAATCCGACAAAGGTCATATAATTTGCGATACCCCAAATCGGTCCCGTCCAGCAAGAAGGATTGCCCGACACGATGACGCGGTACATTTTTTCAGCTTTAGAAAGCGAACGCACGCCGCCTGCCGAATAGAAGGTTTTTTCATTGAGATAGTTTTCCTTTACCATCCTCTCCGCCTGCTCTGGCGTAGCGATATTCGCCCACATCGCCATAAAGCCCGACCAAACGTCGATTTTTTGCAAAAGGAAACTGTAATTTCTAGGGCAGCCCTTGTGCATTTTTTCATCCGTAATCGGACGAAGATTTAAATCTGCACTATAAAAGAATCCGTTTCTCTCGTCCCACAGGTTTTCCCCAATACACGATTTTAATTCGTCTGCCATTTTCGCGTACTTCGCCGCTTTTTCCGCAATCCCCAAGTGTTCCGCGATTTTAGAAACCGACTCCACCTCTTTGTACATCAAGCAGTTCAAATAAATCGTTGCCGAGCTCTTCTCCGGGCGATAAAATACGCACGGGTCGTTGTCGATACCAATCGCAACGTCGTTCAACCAAAAGAATAAACCCGATTCGTGCCGACAATAGGTATAATAAAAATCAATAAACCGTTCTAAACGCGAAAACTTTTCTCTAAGCCACTCGAAATCCCCGTTTTTCTCGCCCACAAAGAGCGCGTGCTGCGCCAAGCAGGGCTTGTGCACGTTCATGTCCACGTTTTGATTGTAAACGGGGTTTGCGCCTTGCGGCGTTATCAAAATAGGAATTCTCCCCTTTTCATCTACGCGATCTAAAAAGTTCAAAACGCACCCTTTTTCGTATTCGCCGATATCCTCGCTGGTCGCGACCTCGCGCAAAGCGATATTGGTCGTCCAGCTATCCCAATCCCACAGCGATTCGTAAACGCTTCCAGGAACGATATATTTGTAAGGCATAATGCCGGCAGCTTCACGGAAAACCTTTTTGTAATTCTCTTTGACGTACTCGACAATCAATTCGCCGTATTTTTTAATTTGTTTGTCCATCTTAAAACCCCTTCCTTTTAATAAATCTCTTACTCGTTTGTAGCGTCGCTGTCCGAAAAACAGACAATCGAAGAAAGATACTTTTATTTTCCTAAATCGTAAAGCGAACGAAGTCGTATCTTTGTTGCTTCGCCCGAAAGAATCCGTACCCGACGCACGCCCTTTTCCATATCAAAGAAGTTGTCTTCCACGAGCAAGTCGCCGTCCTCGCCCTCGATTTGCAGATACTTTGCATACGCCTCGCTGTGTATCACTAGCTCGTCCCCATCCAACTCGTAACGCAAATTAGGGTCCGCAAACGCATAATATTTAGGCAGCGTAAACAGCACGCTTCCAAACGAAAGAACCTTTTCACCCTGTTTAAACTGATAATACAAATGGTGTTTTTCCGCATCAATGCCGTCGAAGGAGATTTTTTCCATGCTCGACACGGAAAGAGGCGCTATCGTAACGTCGTATGCACCGCGTTGTAATACTTCGCTATTTTCATCCCGAAGCTCCCACTCAATCCTGCCGCTCACCTCGTACCTGGTGTCGTTGGTTACGCAAAATCTCGCCGATTTCTCCTCGTTATACGTACCTGGTTCGGTGTTGATAAACGGACGGGTCTGTGCAAAACCGATCTCCTCGCAAGAGAGCAACACGGGCGCGTAAAAACGCTTTGCCGCGTATTGCAAAGCCTTATAACGACCGCAATAATCGATGCTCGCCCAAGAAGTTGCAGGCCAAATATCGTTTAACTGCCAGTACAGCATGCCCATACAACGGCCACGATGACGACGATAATGTTCGACACGATAACGGATCGCCTCCGCCTGTAAAACCTGCGAAGCGTACACGAAATCTTCCAGCCCGTCGGGGTGAGGGAAATTTCGAGCAAGATAGGTAGAAATCAACTCGTTTCCGCCGTTACTGCGGTGATGTTTGTCCATAATCTTAGAGAACGGGTTGCGTTCGGTAGGCAGCGTGAAACTTTCTATCGTCTTCACGCACGGGAACGCCTCGAACCCAAACTCGCTAACGTAACGATAAAAACGGTTGCGCGCGCGCATAAAATCGGGCTCCCAATCGTGGCAATCGCCATACCCTTCTCCGTTGGGATCGCGGAATCCGCCAACCGAAGTCGGCGAGGAGGGAATATACGGAAGATAGGGCGCAACTGCCGCCACCGTCTTAGGGAATTCCTCTTCAAACCAGCGAATATATATTTTTTGTAAATGCTCTAAATCGCTGCGTCCGGAAATGGCAACGTATTCGGCAAAATGCCACTCGATTTCATTATTTCCGCAAATTAAGCCAAGGCACGCGTGATGACGGATTCGACGGATATTTTGCGTGATTTCCTCCAAAACGCCGTCGTCCATCTTTTCGTCGGGCTCGTAAATCGAACAAGCGAACATCAAATCGAAGAAAACGATCAAGCCCAGCTCGTCACAAAGCTCGAAGAAATAATCGTCGGGATAATAGCCGCCGCCCCAAACGCGAATGGCGTTAAAATGGCTGTCCTTACAATGGGTCAAAAGCGTACGCGTACGCTCGGGCGTAATGCGACGGAAAATAGTATCCTCGGGGATATAATCCGCCCCCATCGCAAACATTGCCACGCCGTTGATTTCGTGATAAAAACTTTCTCCGAATTCGTCTTTTTTACGAATCAGCTTGCACTCGCGCAAGCCGATTTTTAAACTGCGCGTATCGACGGTCTTTCCACCCTCTTTCAAAAGCACGGTTACTTCGTACAAATACTGCTCGCCCAAGCCGTTCGGCCACCAAAGCAACGGGTTTTTTACCTCGTTTTCTTGGTTCGCAATAAGATTTTGCGTTTTCCCGTTTGGCGAAGTCAAAAGCACCGCCGCCTCACCGCCCAAAGCGGTAATTTCGGGTTTCAAAAAGACCCTGCCCCCCTCGTGGCGTTGAATTATATGCACGTCGGTAAGTTCGGCACTGTCCTTTTCAACCAAGTATACAGAGCGCCAAATCCCCGCGTCAGGCAGACGAGGACCCCAGTCCCAACCCATCATGCAATGGGCTTTGCGGACGTGCGGGTACCCTTCCATACAATCGTACGCGCCAAACAAGCGTCTTTCTTTATTCTGCGCCCGCATATACTGCAAAGTGGAATGACAAACAACCTGCAAAGTATTCTCTCCTGCGCGGAGTTTATCTCCCACCTCGAAGGTGTAGCGAAGATGCATATTGTCGGTGTCGGCAATTTTTTCGCCGTTGAGATAAACCGAACAAATCGTGTCCAGCCCCTCGAAAACAAGGCGAACGGGATTCCCCGTCGGCGTGAACGAGAACGTCTTTTCAAAGGCGTATTCGTGTTCGGCAAGCTCGGTATAAATCCCTTCGTTATCGCGATAATACGGGTCGGGCAACAATGCGTTGTCCAAATATAAAAACGAATACACCGAGCCGGGCACCTGCCCCTCTACCTCGTATCCGTTCCCCGTCATTTTCCAAGTTCCGTTTAAGCAATGCTTTTTCATGATTGCCTCCATTCAAAGTCTGCCTTGTCCCTTATGATATCACAAATCTACGATTTGTCAATAGCAAATCTTAAGAAAACACTGTCAATTTTTATTTTTTCCGCTACATAGGCAAAGAGCGCAGACTCCTCTGCGCCCTAGGATTATTCCGTTTTATTTTCCAATAAACCCCGCTCGGGCGGTTTCTTAAAGTACCGCATGATCACCAGCACGACCACTACGCCGAGAATAGGGAAAATCGAGCTAAACAGCATCCCCGCTTTCAAGCCGATTTGTTCGGCGGAAAGATGCAAACTCGCCCCTAAATTTTCCGCAAAGGAGCTGGCGGCAACGCCGTCTGCCACCACGCCCATAAGCTGCGGTGCTAGCGCCGCGCCAAGGTCCCCACCTGCCGCCATCAAAGCGTATGCGCCGACCCCGAGCGAGGGCATTTTTTCTTCCATTAAAATTAAAGTCCCCGGCCAAAGCATCGCTGTAAACAAACCCGTCAATACGCAGGCAATCACCGCAAATACGATTCCTGAAGAAAGCCCCGCGATAAGATAACATCCCGCCGCGCCAAGCATACCGATAAGAAGTACCCGAGAAATGTTTTTCCCGAACTTTGCGTACCAAATTCTCGTCAATCCCAGCAAAATCGCAAACGCCGCCAAACCGATGATATCGCCGAACTCTTTGTCGATATGCAAAGCGTTTTCCATATACCCCGAAACCCAGTTAGACATTGCGTTTTCCGCGCAGCTGCCAAAGAAAATACACGCAACGCAAAGCGCTATGCCCAACGCTTTACGACCGCCAGACGATTTTGCCTGCACCTGCCCCTCCCCCGACATATCGGGCATGGGCGAAAGCATGAATAAAACCGCCGAAATTGCAGGCAACAGAGCAAAAAACATCGTCAAATACTGCCAGTTTTCCGTACCGAAAACCCTAAAGTACAACGTCGTTATCGCCACGACCGTGAATACGCCGAAGGCGTACAGAGAATGTAATAAACTCATATCCCGTTGCGGGTTTTCAGAGGGAATCGCCGCAATGGTGGGACTTAATAACACCTCGGACAAGCCCGCCGCCACCGAGAACACTACCGTACCAAGCAGTAACCCCAAATAGGCGATATTTGGAAACAAGGTAGGGATTAGCGCGTAAATCAACAACCCCAAAGAAGTAATCAGCGGCATGATTTTGACGATAATACGGGCGTTGAATTTTTTCGAACAGACGGTAAAAATCAAATCGACGATAAGCTGCGTACAAAAATTCGTCAATACCAAAGCCCCCAAAAGGGTATAGGAAAGGTCGTAGGTATTGCGCAAAATTACGAACAGCAGCGGCGGCAAACAAAATACCGACGACATCGTAAAATACGCCGTATAACACGCAAGTTTCGTTCTTTTAAACCCACCCGTTTGCATTTTTTCTTCTCCTTCGCTTGGTATAAAATGATTATAGCATAACTTTTTAAAAAAGGCTATTAAATACCCTGCCCCTTTCAAAAAATTCCTCTTTACTAGGCAAAAAAACGGGGAGTCCGTAAAGACTCCCCGTTCTCGTTTCTTTCCTATCAAGGATTGACTTGATTATAATAATCCAACGCGTGCTGGATAGCAATCATATACGGCAGAATTTCCGCACGCGTAGCGTTTCTTCTCACCTTGACTTCTTGTCCGCCGTTATACACGTCGTAGAAAGGCGCCGCTTTTTCAAACGCCGTACGCAGCCCCTCGTATCCAGGTTTGTTATAGTTCGAACTGGAATGAACAATCGAATATACTCTTCTCAATACGCCCGTGTTATCGATATCGTTGAAAACGTCTTGATCGTTTGCGGACATAATCTCTTCCAAGGTCTTGTACTTGTCGTACTGGTCCCCTTGTTCATACCCGACTTTGTACGTCTTTCCGCCGATAAATTCGTATTCTTTCGCCGTTGCTTCCCACTGCGTATAATCGAACGCAACGCCGTTATCATAGCCCGCTAAAGGCGCCGTACCCTCGTACAACTGCCCGAGCTGATACCAAGTGCCGTCCGTAATCCCGACGCCGCCCGACGAATAGGAGACCGCGTATACCATCGCCTCGCCCGTCGGCGAATCCAGTGCGTCTACCGTAATATACAAGGTATATTCGCAACCCGTAGGCCCGCCGTTATAGCCGTCCCCCGTCGTCCGTCCGTCTACGTTTTCGCGGCGTATCATCACTGTAACGGGTTTCGCCTCACCGTCCACGTTTACCGTCAACTGCCCGCCGAACAAAGTATCAAAGAACTCTTCGTCCTCGCCCACGTTGGCAATCACCTTCGTTCCGCTTTCTTTATAGCGTTGGTCGAAAACTTCCGTCAAATAGTGGTACCCGTTCGCCGAAGTCTTATCGTTTAAAATCGCGAGGAACTGATCGTGCACCGCGTCCATCTTGATCCCGAATTTTAACATGAGCAAGGTAGACAGGTACGAGCCTTGCGCACTAGAACCAAACTTGTAGGTGATATAAAAATCACGGGTAGTATAAGGCGGTACCCAATCGGCATTGTTAAAGGTATTGCTCGTATCGTCCGAGTTGTCCTTCGTCGTAACGGTAATACCGTTTGAGATTCCGATAAGATTGTTCGACTCAAAGTCCTTCTCAACCCTCGGTCCTAAATACCAATAGGTAACCCCCGTATTGTTTAAAACGGTTACCTTGTAGGTAACGTTGCCACCCGAACGCGAAGTACTGATGGTCGTCTCCAAATAGGTCGGATGGGTAAAATGCACGCTGACGTTATTGGCACCGCTTGACGACAACAACTCTACGGCGGTAATATGCAAGGTCTCTTTGGGTGCAAAGGTGATTTCGTTCATCACTACGTTCACCGTTTCCGAACAGCTTTGCGGGGGTTCTTCGCTGTATTTCCAGGTCGCATATACCCCCGTAACGGCAACAAAAAGGGAGGCAAATAAAATAACGATTGTTTTTCTCAATCCGCGCATTTTATCCCCTCCGTTTTTATTTTTTCTTCTATTGCAAATCAGCGTGCTTTATAAATCGCCTCTTTGATAATCTTTAACCTTTCTTTTTCCGCCTTTTCCAATTTCTTTGTCATCAAAGGCGAAGCAATCATTTCCACCACGATTAAAATCAAACACAAATACCCCGCGGGCGATTGCAAAAACAAAATAAAACTACCCACGTACGGAATCCTTTCTCCACGGTAAATTCCTTTCATCTGCTCGTAACGCACGGGGAATTTGTCCGCGCGCTCTACAAGGTCGCCTTGCAAAACAAACCAGCGTTCGTCAGGGTGGTTTTTATTCGGCTCTTCAATGCCGACGATGCGGTGGATAAGCAAAACGTTGTCCACTTCATATACAACGATGTCGTACAGCTTCAAATCTTCCTCTTTGGGCAATTCGTAAGTGATGACTACGTCAAAACGGGAAAATTGGTCGTTGAGGTCGTTTTCGAAAAGATAGGTGTTTTTTTCATACTTGTCCGACATCGATTCGCTTTGCACCACGCGCAAAGCAGGAATCCCCGTCGTCTGCTTGTTTTCCGTTGCTTGCATATAGATAGTAACGGAGAAAACGGCAATTAAAAGCAAAGCAAAAAAGACGGTGATGATTCTTTTCAACCAACCCGTTTTCTTTTTGCCACGTCTTACCGATCTTAAGTATTCTGTATAAATTCGCTTATCTTCTGCGCCGGCACGGATAAGACGAAGCCCCTGCTTCGTTACCGTTGCTAACATACAGGAAAAAACCAAGGTCAATAGCGTAAAGACGATTAGGCATAATATAAAAACGTATTTTTCATAACTCGTCATATCTCTGCCCTAAGCGCACAAAGCAACCTATCCCATAGCGCTTGGTTATGGGATACGTTGCAATTTTAACGCTATTTTTTTATAGCCGAAATCCGTTTACGGAGCCGTATATTCGGTAACCGTCAAGACAAAATGTCCCTTCGCAAGCTCGGCGTTCATTTCATTGTATTTTGCAAGCGTATCGATAAGGAATTGGCTTGCCAAATCAATACCGACGTCCTCCGCGGTAATCGTCCAAGTGAACGTACCGGTTGCATCCGAATAAGTCGCTGCGCTCTTGCTTAAAAGAATAGGATCTTGTGTGTCGTTCTCGATGTCAAAAATCTGCTTTCCGTCATACGTCCATTCTTCCAAAGAAGCAGGCCCGTTCGTATAGGGAGCATACGAAATTACGCATTGTACGTCGATACCATTGGTTTTAATTTCTTGAGAAGCGCTTGCCGAAGGGGTAAAGGTTACGGTTACAACACCCGTTTTCTTGATTTCGGCAATGTGGTCATTGTTCGCGTCGTCTACCGCCAACGTAAAGCCGTTTTCCGACATAACCATTACGTTAAGCGTACCTTTTTCCGTCGCACCGGCTACGCCCGTCATTGCTACGTTTACCGTCGTACTTGCCGCAGTCGATTCGTTTTCCGCAAAAGTCCAGGTTGCGTATACGCCGCCTACGGTTACAGCCGTTGCCAAAAACGATAATAATGCTACTTTTCCTTTCATAAAATGCCTCCTTATCATAAAATGTAGGACTTTTATTGATTTGTTCTATTATCATACCATCAACTATTCGACTTGTCAATAGAGTTTGGAAAATTTTACACTACTTTTTATGTATTTTTTTCGTAAAAACCCCTTATTTATATATTGTAACAAAAAATCTGCACGCTTTCGCATACAGATTTTCTATAACTTGCTTAAAAGTTCGCCCACCAGCCGTTTTTGTTCTTGGGTAAGGCGCTCCATGTTTAACTCGATTTTTACAACAGCAGGTGAAGGCGAGTCGTCAGAAGGCAATACTGGCGCGGGTTCTTCCCCTTCTAAGAATTGTTTTTTAAAACTTTCTACTCTTTCTAAAATGGACGGGTCTAAATATTTGTTTTTAAGGGGCGCTCCTTGAAGCCCCCTTTGCGGCGTTATCTCCCCGCAAAGTACCGCTATCAATTCTGCAATAAGCTCCGTCTTATTTAAGGTTGACGGTTTTTTTAAACGAAGAAACGCCCCGTAAGCGCGCAGCGTACTGACGCTTAAACTTGAAAAATATTCTTTACAAGCAAGACGAAATTCCTCTACGCTTTTATCACCCATACTTCCTCCGCCAAATAAAAAAGATGCCGCATACCTTATGATACACGGCACCGTAGAATATACCGCTATCGTATAAGTTGCTACACCTCGTTCACATCAGCCGTAACGGATTTTGTAAACACGATTAGGATATAATTCCACCAGAATTATATCCGTTATCAGCAAATATGATGTGTGTGAATTTCAAATGAAATTCGGGTGTAGCATAATTATTATATGCAATTCTTTTTAAAAAGTCAATAGTTTTTAAAAAGAAAAGATGCCGCTTCCTTTCGAAAACGGCACCGTAGAATATACCGCTATCGCTTGGATTGGCACTCCAAATACTCATCTCAACGGATTTTGTAACGCGATTTAGATATAGTCCTACCAGAACTATATCCGTTGAGAGTAAAAATGATACGAAAAAGTCGTATATTTAGAGTGCCGTCTTTATTATATGCAATTCTTTCTAAAAAGTCAATAGTTTTTAAAAAGAAAAAAGCCCGCAAAACGGCTCTTGATCCTTTTTGCCCTCGACAGGTATCTGCCCTTTGGGCAGAGCGTCGAAATACGGGTCTGCTGTCGCCAAAAACCATGCCTTCCTCTGCCGTATTTCTCGCGTGTAAGGAGCTATGCGACGGAATAGCGCAGTGAAACGAAGCGTCAGCTGCATACAATTATGCCGTTCGCGGTCGACAGGAATTGCGCCTTTAGCGGCGCGCCCCGCCAAACGATTATCAATCGTTTGTTTTGCCTCAAAGCCTTTTCATTTTTTTAGCCCCGTAAGGCAAAATGCTCACTCTCGTTCGCAGCTCCACCCTCAATTCCTGTCGATACTCGGTAAAACAAAAAAGGGAACCCCGCTTGGGATTCCCTTTTTTTATTGATGATATGCTTATTTTTAATATGGTCGACAGGTATCTGCCCTTTGGGCAGAGCGTCGAAATACGGGTTAGTTATCGACAAAAACAATGCTTTCCTCTACCGTATTTCTCGCGTGAACCTGCAATACTTTGCACGTTCGCGCGACTGTCGACAATACCACAAAAAAGGGAACCCCGCTTGGGATTCCCTTTTTTGTGGTGCGGTCGACAGGAATTGAACCTGCATGGAGTTACCCACAAGATCCTTAGTCTTGCGCGTCTGCCAGTTCCGCCACGACCGCATTAACGAACTATATTATATCTTAATGCTTTTTGTTTGTCAACTCATTTTTCCCTACTTTTCAAAAAAAATCAATTTTTTTCCTGCTCGCTGTGTATATTCCCCCACCGCTCTCCGCACAATACTTGTAAACGGAGGAAAATTATGAAAGCAACAGGAATTGTTAGAAGAATCGACGAGCTGGGGCGAGTCGTTATCCCCAAGGAAATTCGCCGCACTCTGCGCATTAAAGAGGGCGACCCCTTGGAAATTTTTACCGACCGCGACGAGTTGATGCTGAAAAAATATTCACCCATTGCCACTTTGGAAAAATTTAGCAAAGCCACCGCCCGATCGTTAAACGATTTAAGCGGCAAACTCGCCGTTATTTGCGATACCGACGGTATTTTGCACGCTTTTGGCGAAGGAAAAAAGGATTTGGACGGAAAGCCCTTGTCCGAAGATATGGATAAGATTTTGCGGGAACGGCGCAGCTATATCGCCAACGCCTCGGAAGGCGGCGACATCGTCCCCATTACGAGCACCCGTGAAGAGGGCATTACGGCGCAGGTCATCGTGCCCATCGTGTCGGGCGGAGATTGTCTTGGTGCCGTGGCAGTACTTTCCAAAGAGGACGGCGCGAAAATGGAAGCCAACGAAGTCAACCTTGCCCGTTTAACGGCAGATATCTTGGCAAATCAGTTCGAATAACCTTCTATAAGGGGTATGTGTTCGTTCAACGAACGCCTGCCCCTTTCCTTATGCGATTTTTCCACAAAGCAGTGTAATTACTTGACCTTCCGCCCCGTGGTTTGTTATACTGTCCGTATGAAAAGCAGAACGAAAAAAATGGCGTTATGCGCCCTATTTACGGCGTTGCTCGTGGCGGCAAGCTTTATCCGTATCCCCACCCCGCTTACGACCATTACCCTGCAAGCGCAGGTTGCGCTTTTGGCGGGCGTATTGCTTGGCGGAGCTTGGGGCGCGCTTTCTGTGCTTTTATACCTGCTTTTAGGGCTGTTGGGTTTGCCTGTTTTTGCAACGGGCGGCGGATTTTCCTACGTCTTGCAACCCACCTTCGGCTACCTTATCGGGTTGGTTTTCGCCACTTTCTTATCAGGGGTCATCGCAAAAAACAAGAACGCCCCCTACGGGAAAATAGCCCTCGCCTTTGCGATAGGATTGTTCCTTGTCTATGCAATCGGAACCATTTACGCGGCAATTATTTTAACGGCGTTTCTTCGTCAAACGATTCTGTTGGGCGAATTTTTACTTACCTACGTCTTTTTAACCCTGCCAAAGGATATTCTGCTTTGCGCAATCCTTACCCCCGTCGTAAAAAGGCTGACCGTCTATACAAGATAAACTGTAATTCAACGCGTACCTGCCCCCTTATTTAGGCGGAATACCCATCGAAAATACAACAAAAAAACGGACCTCTACGGTCCGCTTTTTTATTTTATCTCTTATGCAAATTTGGCTACGACTTTATCCAAGAGCGGTTTCAAATACGCCTCTACGCCGTCGTAGAACGAGGTGGACAAGGCGGCTTTATCACTAAACGTTTCGCTGATATGGAACAAGCCGAAATATTCGAAGGTATAGAACGCGCCCCAAATCGCCGTAACGACCAACGCACCGATAATAAAGTACACGAGGCAGGACAAAATTCCGTCTACCGTACGGGTACCCACGAATCCGTCCACGAGATCGCAAAGCTTTCTCAAACCGAAGTTGAGCAAGAAGAGCAATAATCCGCCGACAACACACATCAAAATCCCTGCGAAAATCTTACCGCCGATACCGCTTGCTTTTTCCGAGAAGATACCCACAAAGTCGCTGGATCTGTCCACGATAACGCCGACGAAGGGTTTTTCCGCGTACTTCGAGAAGGGAAGATAGAAGGAAAGCCCGATAATCGCAAGCGTACCGAACACGACGATACAAGAGCGAAGGCTGTTTAAAAATCCTTTCTTCCAACCAAGGCAAGCAAAGCCTAAAATAATCCCGATGGCAACGAAATCCCACGCATAGCGTTCGGCATACGCAAGCGCCGTACGCGCGATAGGCACGCGGAACATCTCTCCCATTGCCCCTGCCTTCAAGCGAGTCGCGTTGACTACGAACAAGAACACCGAAAGGACGAGCGCCAATACCATTGCCGTATTGATAACGCAGGTCAATCCGCCGAAAAGACGGGTGATAAAGCGGGGTTTTCCGTGCCCTTTCTTCACGGGAATTTTGGCAAAATAATCGATTTCTTCGTCTTCGTCATACCCTTCGTAGGGTTCGAATTCGAATCCTTCTTCGTCGTATTCGACGTGTTTTGCTTTCTTCCATTTGGTACGGGGACGAAGCGCCGCCGTAAAAATTCCGTACAATACCAACACGAGCGCGATGACCGCCAGCGCAATCACGAGTACGGCAATCAAATGCACCGTGGGGGATTTTAATTTTCCGTCCAAAAGCTTTGCGATAGGGTTCGTTTTCAACAGCAACGCGGATAAAATAAAGCCCACCCCCGCAAGCATCCAAAACAATCCGCCCCAACCTACACGGCGGAATCCCTTGACAAACCCGACGATAAAGGCAATCACCAAAATAACGCCGCATACAATCGTCAAAATCAAAGGCAATTTTTGCGCTATATTCGCCATCACGGACAGCGCTGAATGTAAAGGAAACATATTCTCCTCCTTTATTTGTTAAAGTTGTCTTTTAAAGAAACGATTTCGGATAATACTAAATTCCCTTTTTCGTCCTTACATTTTTTATAATAGCCCACGCGCATCAACTGGAACTGTTTTCCGTCCTCGCTTTCCGCAAGATAGGGTTCTGCTTTTCCGAAATAGATGCGTTCGCTTTCCAAATTCATTCTTTCGCCAAAGTCCTGCCCAGGGTATTCGGCGTCCTTCAAAAGCGGTCCGTATTTTCTAATCTCTGCGTCCACGCCCGTTTTCCCGTCTACCCATTGAATCGTACCTTTCACCTTCAAACCACTGGTATCGTTCGAGGAGCGGCTTTCGGGGATATACGAACATTTCAACTCGACCACGGTACCCTCGTTATCCGTTACAACCTCGTCGCAATGGATAATATAGGCGTTTTTCAAACGCACGTACCCGTCGGGTTTTAAACGCTGGTATTTGGGCGGCGGCACCAAAGCAAAGTCCGCTCTGTCGATATACACCGTCGAGGAGAACGCCACCTTTCTAACACCAAGTTCAGGTTTTAACGGGTGCAACGCCGTCTCCAACGTTTCTTCGCCCTCGTAATTGGTAATCGTTACCTTCAAAGGCTCTAACACCGCCATTCCTCTTTCGGCGTTTTCGTTGAGGTTATCGCGGATACACGCTTCCAAATAGGAAAGCTGACATTCGGAATTGGCTTTTACAATCCCGATTTTCGTACAGAAATCCAGCACCGCTTCGGGCGGTACGCCTCTATTCCGCAAACCCGCTACCGTCGGCATACGGGGATCGTCCCAACCGCGTACGTGCCCCTCTTCCACCAGCTTTTTCAAATAGCGTTTGGACATTACCGTGTTCGTTACCGCCAACCGCGCGAACTCGATTTGACGAGGCTTGGGCGCAAACCCAAGATTAATCCCCACCCAGTCGTACAAGGGTCTGTGGTCCTCGAATTCAAGGGTGCAAAGGGAATGGGTTACTCCCTGCAAATAGTCGCAAATAGGATGCGCGTAATCGTACATCGGGTAAATGCACCAGCTATCCCCCGTACGGTGATGCGTCGCGCGCAGAATACGGTAAATAACGGGGTCGCGCATATTCATATTCGGCGAAGACATGTCGATTTTCGCGCGCAAACATTTGCTCCCGTCAGGATATTTTCCTGCTTTCATTTCACGGAAAAGCTGCAAATTTTCTTCCACGCTGCGGTTTCTGTACGGGCTTTCTTTGCCCCCTTCCGTCAGCGTACCGCGGGTTGCGCTGATTTCCTCGGGCGATAAATCGCATACGAACGCCTTACCGTCCATAATCAGTTTTTCCGCAAATTCGTAAATAATCGGGAAGAAATCGGATGCGTATACCTCTTTCGCCCAGTCGTAGCCCACCCAAGAAATATCCTTTCTGATGGCGTCTACGAACTCGGTTTTTTCTTTGGACGGATTGGTGTCGTCAAAGAAAAGGTTGCATTTCCCTTCGTACTTTTTCGCCGTACCGAAGTTGACAAGCATACTCTTGATATGCCCGATATGAAGATACCCGTTCGGTTCGGGCGGGAAACGGGTCTGTATCGCCTCTACCCTGCCATTTTCGATATCGTCGTTGATAATCTGTTCGATAAAATTCGTTGCTTCAATCGTTTTCATAATTCTCTCTGTCTTTATTGTATGCTTTTGGTATGCGTTTCGTTAGGACAAGCCTACGATCGTGCCGTCGCTTAAAAGGTCGATTTTTTCCGCTGCGGGATGCGCGCCGAGCCCCGGCATCAGCATAATCTTCCCTGCAATCGCTACGATAAAGCCCGCGCCGCCCTTTAACACGACGTCTCTGACCGTTACTCTAAAGCCCGTAGGTCTGCCCAAAAGTTCTGCGTTGTCCGAAAGGGAATACTGCGTTTTTGCAATGATAACGGGCAGATTTCCGCAACCCTTTTCCTCGATCGTTTTAATTTTTGCCAACGCTTCTTCGGAGAAATCTACTCCGTCCGCACCGTAAATCTTTTGCGCGACCTTTTCGATTTTTTCGCAAACGCCGTCGTTAAGCTCGTAAGGATGGCAAAGCTTAGAAGGAATTTCGCAAGCCTTGACGACCTCTGCCGCCAATTCCTTGCCGCCCTCGCCGCCTTTTAAGAATACGTCGGTAAATACCGCTACGGAACCCGCCTCACGCACTTTTTTGATAACGAGATCGGTCTCCGCCTGCGTGTCCGTAAAGAAACGGTTCATCGCGACGACGACGGGTTTTTTGTATACTTCTTTTACGTTTTCGATATGCTTTAAGAGGTTAGGCATACCCTTTTCGAGCGCTTCGAGATTTTCTTCCGATAACGTCGCTTTTTCTGCACCGCCGTGCAATTTCAACGCCTTTACCGTCGCTACGATCACCACGCAATCGGGTTCGATACCCGCCGCGCGGCATTTGGTATCCAAAAACTTCTCCGCGCCAAGGTCTGCGCCAAAGCCCGCTTCGGTAACCGCGTATTCGGCAAGACTCATCGCCGCATAGGTTGCCTGTACGCTGTTGCAGCCGTGGGCAATGTTTGCAAACGGCCCGCCGTGGATAATCGCGGGGGTATGCTCTAAGGTCTGGACGAGGTTGGGTTTCATCGCCTCTTTCAAAAGCACCGCCATCGACCCGACCGCGCCGGGAATCTCCTTTGCCCGTACGTAATCGCCGTCTACGTTCAAGCCGACGATGATATTGCCAAGACGCTTTTTCAAATCGTCAATATCCGTTGCCAAGCACAGCACCGCCATAATCTCGCTTGCCGCCGTGATGTCGAAATGGTCCTCTCTTTCCACCCCTCTGCCCTTTCCGCCGATGGTGATATTAATCAGCTGTCTTTCATTCATGTCCATACAGCGGTGGAAATAGATGTTGTTGACGTCGATTTTCAATTCGTTGCCACGGAAAATATGGTTATCCATCAACGCGCAAAGCAGGTTGTTTGCCGCCGTGATCGCGTGCAAATCGCCCGTGAAATGCAAATTGATGTCCGCCATCGGTACGACCTGCGCATAGCCGCCGCCCGCCGCGCCGCCTTTGATCCCAAACACGGGACCCAAAGAGGGTTCGCGCAACGCAAGACACGCGCTCTTACCGATTTTTGCTAACCCGTCGGCAAGCCCGATAGAAACGGTCGTTTTCCCCTCGCCTGAAGCAGTGGGGTTGATTGCCGTTACCAAAACAAGCTTCGCCGTGCGTTTTGCGTCTTTCGGCAAAGAAATCTTTGCCTTGTATTTTCCGTAAAGTTCCAGTTCGTTTTCCGTCAAACGAAGTTTTTTCGCAACCTCGCGAATGTCGATAAGTTCGGCGGATTCTGCAATTTCGATATCAGAAAGCATAGTTTACCTCATAAGTACAAAATGATACGCTATTATTATAACACATATTTTTGCAAATTGAAATAGTTCTCTTGCCTTTTTTTAAAAAATTTTTAATTTTTTTTGCCCCTTTTTTCACCTTTTCAACCCCTCTTCTTGTATTCTTTTTTTCTTCCCGCCCTCTATCCTTCTTTCAAAAACGGGTTTTACGCGGAAAAATCCCCCCTATTTTTTCATTCAACGCGCACCTGCCCCGTCCATTTTCGTTTTTTTGCCCGATAAATTTCTCTATTTTTTTCAAACAAAGAATTTGGCGGCGCAAAAAAATAAAAAATCAAGCGTTGAAAGATTTGACTTGTCTATAAGAAAGGTTGTATAATATAGAGGAAATAAATTTTAGGCAATCAAAAAGGAGATTGGTTATGGCAGAAAAAAGAGCGGTTACGATGGAAAAGCTCGTTTCTCTTTGCAAAAACAGAGGTTTCATTTTCCCCGGCAGTGAAATTTACGGCGGTTTGGCAAACACTTGGGATTACGGTCCTTTGGGCGTAGAACTCAAAAACAACGTCAAGAAAGCTTGGTGGAAAAAATTCATTCAGGAAAACCCCCATAACACGGGCGTAGACTGCGCGATTTTGATGAACACGCGCACTTGGCAGGCGTCGGGACATCTTGGCGGTTTCTCCGACCCCTTGATGGACTGCAAGTCCTGTAAAGCACGCCACCGCGCGGACAACCTCGTAGAAAACTACGTAGCAAAAAAGGGGCTGGACGTCAAAGTGGAAAGCATGGACAACGACCAGCTCGAAAGCTTTATCAACGAACATAAAATCGTATGCCCTATCTGCGGCAACTCCGATTTCACTTCGATTAGAAAGTTTAATTTGATGTTTAAGACCTTCCAAGGCGTTACCGAAGATAGCGCCAACACGGTATATCTTCGTCCCGAAACGGCGCAAGGTATTTTCGTTAACTTTGAAAACGTACAGCGTTCTACGCGTATGCGCGTGCCGTTTGGTATCGGGCAAATCGGGAAATCCTTCCGTAACGAAATCACGCCCGGCAACTTCACCTTCCGTACCCGCGAATTCGAACAGATGGAACTCGAATTCTTCTGCAAACCCGGCACCGACCTCGAATGGTTTGCGTATTGGAAAGATTTCTGCCGCGACTGGTTGCTTTCGCTTGGCATGAAAGCAGAACACCTCCACCTTCGCGACCACTCGAAAGAAGAGCTTTGCTTCTATTCGAAAGCAACGACCGACTTCGAATACAAATTCGCGTTCGGCTGGGGCGAACTTTGGGGGATTGCAGACAGAACGGATTACGACCTTTCCCAGCACGCAAAAGAATGCGGCAAGCCCATCAATTATCTCGATCCCGTAACCAATGAAAGATACGTACCCTACGTTATCGAACCCTCGCTGGGGGCTGACCGCGTAGTGTTGGCGTTCTTGACGGATGCGTACGACGAAGAAGTCGTCGACGCGGAAAAGAACGATATCCGTACGGTACTTCGTTTGCACCCCGCGCTTGCGCCCTATAAATGCGCTGTCCTGCCCTTGCAGAAAAACCTTTCCGAAAAGGCAGACGAGGTTTACGCGAAAATGTGCAAGAAATTCCCCGCAACCTACGACGTTACCGGGTCGATTGGGAAACGCTATCGCCGTCAGGACGAAATCGGTACTCCCTATTGCGTAACCATCGATTTCCAGACCTTGGAAGACAATACGGTTACCGTTCGCGACCGCGATACGATGGAACAAATCCGCGTGAGTGTGGACGAAGCCATCAAGTATATCGAAGAAAAGATCGAATTCTAAAAGCGAAAAGCTCCGCCAAAAACGCGGGGCTTTTTTGATTGAACGAAACGGGTTAGATACGAGCAAGACAAGGAGAAGTGCGGCTTTGCCGAGGCGCGTACTGGGCGTACGTAACCGCTCGGTTACACGAAACTGTGGTGAAGGGTTGCAGATTTGGGTAAAACACGGAAGCTTCGCCGACGCGACTTTACTGGTCGTAAACGAGCAAGGCGAATACCGTTTTTGCCCAAAGGTGCGCCCTTATACACCGTTTCTTCGCCGTATTGCGACGTATATAAGCCATTTCTTAGAAAAAAAATTGAGCCCCCATTATCCAACGGGGGCATTATTTTCATATTTAGTTTTTTGGGCGTTACTTTTTTCTTTTCACCCGTTTTTTGCAATCCTACGTTGCTTTGCAGTTCCACGCTGCTAATTTCCACTCGGGTTACTTTTTTATCTAACGCCCTCGTCTATCTGGTTCATTGGACTGTTACCTCGCTTAATCTTCTTTGTGATAGTACCGTTCTGCCGTTTTAAAAAGGATCATGTTTTTGTTCCTCCTTACGCATTATTCGGTTTTTTCTTTTCGCCGAAACCCTTCGGCGTTTAGCCGTACGTGGGTTCCCCTTTAGAAGTTGTACTGGTCATGCCTTTGTACCTCCTTCTGTTTTTCCGCCTCTACTGCTTAGCGGGTGCGTGTTTCCGATTGCCCTCAAGATTTCGTCAAATCTCTCTTTGCCCTCGTGTTTGTTCGCTTTCTCTCCCGTCGCTTTCCGACTGCCGAGCGCCTACCGGAACTTCGTCAATTTCCCATTTGCCCCGTTCTAGGTTCGATTACGAACGCCTGCTTTTTTTCGGCTTCCGCTTTTAAGCTTCCGCCTCATCGTGGGTAGGAATCATCGCTTTTCGTACCCTCCTTCCTATGGTCTCTTTTGCCGTATCCCTACGGCCCCTTTTGCTAACCCTTGTCAGCCAAGACTATTTGTGCATTGGTGTAACCTCTTTTAAAATTGAAAGATTGAAACATTTTTTGTTCGTTTCTTTCTTTTGTACCTTTATTATAGCAGAAAATTTTCGTTTGTCAAGGGGTTTTTCAAAAAAAATTGAAAAAATTTTTAAAAAAATGCGGAACCCCTTTATTTTCAAGGGATTCCGCGATTTATTTTTTTCGTTACGCCTCCGTTACTTTGGCAAAATGGCTTAAAAGCGCCTTATCCCGAAGCAAAACGCCGCCGCCCAAGACGGTTGCGTACTGCGGTTCTTCGCAAACCCGATACCGCATTCCGAGCTTTGCGGCTACGTACTGCGGTACGAAGGGAATTTTCATAATCCCGCCCGAAAGCAAAACGCCGCCCCGATTTACCGTTGCCGCCACTTCGGCAGGCAAAGTCCGCAAGACTTCTACCGCGTACTCGACGACTTTATGGATATACACGCGTACGCAATCGGTAATATCCGCCGCCTGCACGGATGCCGCCGACGGTTGACAGGTCTCTATCGAGCTGCCCTCGGCAACCATCGTACCCTGCGCCCCGGGGGCTAGGGAGGCAATTTCGTTTTTTATTTTCTCCGCCGTCAACGCCCCGACGAGGAGCTTGCTGTTGGAAGACAGTTTCGCGATAATGTTCGCGTCCATATTGTTTCCGCCGACGTTCATGGAAATCCCCGTAATAATCCCGTCCGCCGAAACCACCGCCGCGTTAGACACGCCGCCGCCGATATCCAAACAGAACACGGGGTCCGTTTCAGACAAAATCGCGCCTGCCCCAAGCGCCGACAAATACGGCTGTTCGACAAACCATACTTTTTTTAATCCGCACTCCTCGGTCAACGCCACGTACTCGTTTAAGCTGCGTTCGCTAATCCCGCAGGGCACGGAAAAGAGCACCTGCGCCCGTCTAATGGAAGAGGGTTTGAGTCCGATACGGGAAAGGAATTCTTTCAACATCGCCGCCGCAAACCGCGGGTGCGCAATCTCGCCCTCGTACACGGGATATACGATATTGGTATATTCCGCCGTTTTCCCGATGAGATTTTTCGCTTCTTTCCCAATCGCTTTTATTTTCTCGTCCCCCGTCGCTGCCACGCAAGACGGCTCGGCAAGCACCACGCCGCTGTTCGTATCCGCGCGGTATATTTTCGTCATGGACGAGCCGAGGTCTATTGCCAATTTAATCATTTTCTTTCTCCCTCCGCCTTTCGTAAAAATACTTTGACGGATTTCGTTATTTTACTAAGTAATTTTTCAAGGTCTTTTTCAAAAGCTCTACGGGCAGCCCCACGACGTTGGAATAACTGCCTTTTATCCTTTTCACCAACCCGCCGTCCTGAATCCCGTATCCGCCCGCCTTGTCCATCGGCGAACCCGTTTGCACGTAAGCAAGGATTTGTTCTTGGGTCAGTTTTTCAAAAAACACCGCCGTTTTTGCGGCTTTTACTACGTAGCGAGTTTTCCCCTTCTTCGTAACGGCGATACAAATCCCCGTATAAACGGCATGTTTTTTCCCCGACAAAGCCTGCAACATCCGCACGGCGTCCGTCTTGTCCTTGGGCTTTCCAAGCACTTCGCCAAAAAGCGCCACCACGGTATCCGAACCGATAACCCCTTTGCCGTCGTTTTTAGGCAATTTCGAAACGGCAACCGCCTTGCGACGGGCGAGAATTTTTACCAATTTTTTCGGAGAAACTCTGCCCTCAACCTGCTCGTTTGTATCCGCAGGAGAAATTTCAAAGTCCTTAATAAGCTCCGCCAACAATTCTTTGCGCCGCGGAGAAGCGCTCGCCAAAATCCAATCCATACAAATACTAAAAACAAAACCGCCACTCTCCCTTTCGCAAGGCGAAGCGGCGGTCTTTTTATCCGTTACAAAATTTCCAAATTCTTCTTAAACGCCTTTTTAAATTCGGGGTTTGCCGTTTCCGCATCCCGCACTTCCAATGCTGCGTCGCCCGCAACAATCGTCTTCATAATCACCGAATCCCCCAAAACGTCGCAGTTCAAGCCCGTTACCATCCCGCAATGCGTTCTGTCCAAGCTTTCGGCAATACGGAGCAATACGCCCAGCTTTTTCACGGCGTCAAGGTCCTCTTCCGTAACGATGTCCTTGTATTTTTGCCATTCTGCCAAAGGCAAGTCCTCGCCGTTGTGGCAACCCGCAACGAACGCCGCCAGCACGATTTCTCGATGCGTCGCACCGTAAATCGAGGAGTTGAGGATGATATAACGACTGTGTTTTGCATGGCCGTAATATTTTGCCCGCATACCGCAATCGTGCAAGCTCGCCGCGATTTTCAAAACCTTCAAATACTGACGGGAGAATTTGTGCAATACGCGCAGCTGCTTAAACAACTGTACCGAAAGCAACAACACGTGCTCTACGTGTTTAGGATCGCAATCGTAATATTTTACCAATCTATCCAGCGAATAGCCAAGCACGTCGGAAATGGGTTTTTCCAAGGTAATGGGCAACGCTTGATTGACCATCAACCCCTCTCGAAGCCCGCAAGCCCCAATGGTAAAGGTATCGATATTCATATACGAAACGAAGGAATTGACGATTGCCATCGCCGCAGGCATAATGTCCGCACGCGCAGGCGAAAGCCCTTTTATCTTTTTGCGTTTATCGACGTCCAATACTTTCAACATATTGTAAACGCCTGTGAAATCTTCCGTCGCCAAACGATAATTATGCACCAAATCCATGGGATATTTGCATACCAATTTACGGATTTTAAACAGGTTGCGGAAAGACCCGCCAACGCCGATCATTTGCGCCTCGGGGTCCACTTCTTTCAGCCAAGGAATCTTCTTTAACTGTTCGGTAAAGAATTCTTCCACCCGCAAAGCCGACTGTTCGGGCGTAGCTTCGTTTGCAAAAATATCCGTTAAGGTTACCGCGCCGAAAGGCAAGGACGCAAACCCCAAAACGTTTCTTCTATTATAATAAATAATCTTCGTACTGCCGCCGCCAATCTCCAAGATAATTCCTTTGGGAATATCCATCGAATTGATAACGCCGCGATATACCAAAAGCGCCTCTTCTTCTTCGGATAAAACGTGGATGGTAATGTTGCAGCTTACCTGAATTTCATCCAAGAAAGAGCGTTGATTTTTCGCACGGCGTACCGCCGCCGTACCTACCGCAATAATTCTGTCTACTTTGCTGGTATCGCAAAGCCGTTTAAACATTTTCAGCGTCTTTATCGTCTCTGCAATCCGTTGCGGCTTTAAAAACCCGTCCCTGTCCATGTCCTGTCCAAGGCGTACGCTTTCTTTCAATTCGTCTACGACCATATAATGGTTTTCCGCAAACATGTCTACAATCACGAGCCGTGCCGTATTCGAACCCAGATCGATAATGCCAATTCTTTCCACTTTCTTTATACCTCGTCTGTCTTAGGTTTTGCCGAGTTTCCCCGCGCGTATTTTTTAATTTTACAATTCTACGACGAAAAAACGTTTTCTTCCCTTTTCGCCCCATTTTGAATTTCCCATAGTTTACCACATAATCGGAAGTTTGTAAATACCCTTTTTGAAAATTTTTTTCACTTTTTTTATTTTTTTCTTATTTTGGATATTTTTCGAGCTTTTTTTCGTGTATTTTGATTATTCCCTTTTATTTTTAGATATGCGCGCGCGAAAAGAAAAACGGAGGCGCAATCCCCCCGTTTTCTTTCTCCGTTCAAACAAAAATGCTATTTCTTCCCCAGCAGCCTTTGCAATCCTACGACGGAAAGCCCGATTAAAAATAACCCGAACCCCTTTTTTAAAAACGCCGAGGACAGCCACGACGCCGCAAGCGCCCCAGCCGCCGAAAGGGCAAGCGCAGGCAGAATTACCCAAACGATTCCCTTCGTCTTCAGCAAACCGTTGTCCCCGTGCATTTTTAGCGCGCCTAAACTCATGGGGAAAAAGGAAAACAAATTGGCGCATTGGGCAACCTTTTGCCCCACCCCGCCCACCAAAACAAGCAAGGGAATGGTAACCGTGCCGCCGCCCATACCCATCCCCGCAGGAATACCGCCTAAAAATCCGAGAATGAAATAAAGATAAAAGGACATATGTAGGGGGCGCGCTTACTTTAAAAAGAACTCAACGCGTACACGGGTGCCTCGTTTAAAAGAAAACGAGGCTGACACCCGCTAAAAATTGCAGCAGCGAAAACACCAACCCAACCGTCCGTACGGGCAGCTTCCCCAAGAGCTTTGCCCCGATTGCTCCGCCCGCCGTTACACCAATGGCGGTAGGAATCAAAACCGAAAAATCACAAAACCCATACAGGGCGTAAAAGAAAAAAGACAGCAGCGATACGGGCAAAATCAACAAAATCGCCGTAGCGTGCGCACTCTTTTCTTCCATGCCCGTTTTTTGCAAAAGCGGCACGGCAATCATACCGCCGCCGCCCCCGAAAAGACTGTTTGCCGCGCCCACCGCCGCCCCGCAGAACACGCGGGTAAAATTTCCCCTTTTTTCCAGTTGCATACCTTTCACCGCCCTTTTACATTATTATAAGTAAATTTTTTTCTTTTTATCAAACTTTTTCTTCCTTTTTACGCCGTAAACGCTTGCCAAGAGGGCAAAATTGTATTAAAATAGTATAGTGCAACGTGCGAGACTGTCCCCTTAGGGACAAGCGTATTTTGCACAAAGAAACAAAATCGGCAAAAAACAAAACCAAAGGTGGTTACATGAAAAAAAGTATCAACAACCGCAAGAAAAATTTTCTTGCCCTTTGCTTATCGGTATTGCTGTTGACCTCGACGGCGGCGCTTGCGTCCGCTTGCTCGGAGGACGTCGCAACCGATTCCTCTACGACCGACTCTTCCTCTACCACGACGGATACGAGTACGAGCGTCAACGACACCCAACTCGTTAAAAACGGTAAGTTCGAAATTTTCGACACCAACAAGGGTCTCAACGCAATCGGTACTTCCGTAACGGGCTGGACGCGCAGCGTAAGCTCGGCAACGACGGGTACGGCGTTGTCCTCGAAGGCGGCAAGCGGTATCATCGACACGGATGCAAAAGCTTGGGAAAAGCTGGTCGGCGAATACGACGGCAACGTTGCAAACTTGTCCGAAGAAAAGGCGAAAGAGATTTGGAAGACTCTCTCCGTCAAAGACAAGCTTGCTTACTACGAGGCTTGGAAGAACGCAAACAAGGACGGCACGATTGCCGAAGACCTCGATTTTTACGAAGCGTTTAACATCAAAGCGGAAGATATCCCCGACTGTGAAAACCCCGGCACGCACCACAAGGAAGGCGACGCGGGCTACGGCGAAGATACCAACGTCTTGATGATTCACAATAAGTATCCCGAAAAAGATACGACGACGGGTACGGCGCAGAAATATTCTTCGTCCTCTACCGTTACCATCCCCGCAGGTACGGCGGCGGAACTTTCCGTTTGGGTAAAGACTTCCGACCTCACTTGCGGCGATTCGACGGGCGAAGCGCAAAAAGCAGTCGGCAAAGGCGCGTATATCACCGTTTCTCAATCGGTCGGCAATAAAGCGTTGCCCGTATTCGAGGTTAAGAACATCAATACCGAATACATGGACGAAGCCCTCCTTTCCAACGGCTGGATGCAGTATTCCTTCTACGTAAAAGGTTCGGCGTACGCAAACACGACCATCTCGGTTGTGCTCGGTCTTGGCCAGGGCGGCGGTACGGACAGATTGAACTACGTAAACGGTTACGCGTTCTTCGACGACGTACAATGCAACTTGATTTCTCACAAGGATTATACGAGCAAAGCCGCAAACGCAAACAAGTCGGTAGACTTCGACGCGGAAAAAGCGGAAAAGACGGTCGACGTCTCCAAATCCTCGGATATGTCCGTCTTCGCAATGGACTACTACGGAGAATTTAAACCCCTTGATATCCTCTCCAAGATCGGCACCGACGGTATTGCCGCAACGGAAGGCGAGGACAAGGACGGCAATCCCGTTACCAGCGAAAAAGGAAACCATCCCATCGCGTCTTTGAAGGGCGGGCTTAGCAGTGACGACGACGTTCTCGGCGTATTCACGGGCAAGGAAGGTATCCGCACCGCAGATACGGACAACACCTACCTTAATACGATTTACAACCATTATTTCAAAGATTCGACCTTCATCGAAGATACGCAGGACGTCTTGTTGATGCTCAGTGCGCACGGCGTTGCATACACCGCTACCCCTTCGATGCAGTTCAACTTTAATATGCTCCGTCAGCCCACCGACGAACCTGCGGATTATCTTGCGATTTCCTTCTTCGTAAAGACGTCCGATTTGAACGGGTTCACGGGCGCAGGCATCACCTTGACGGACGCAAACAACAAGACTTCGTTCGTATCCCTTGACACGACGGACGCAAAGCCGGTCGATCTTAACGAGGATAACAAGGACATCTTCGACGGTTGGCAGCAATGCTTCTTCTTCGTAGAAAACGGTTACGAAGTCAAGAAGAACGCAACCTTTACCCTCTCTTTCACCTACGGTCCTACGACGATTAGCGAAGGCATGAAGGCAAACAGCTTCTACGAAGGGTTCGCGGCGTTCACCAATTTCCAAATCTACGAAATGAACCAGACCGAATACGACTCTGTTTCCACGGGCTCGTATGCAAAATCGGTTAAGGTTGAAGGCGTGAAAGCAGAAGAAGCCGCAGGCAACAGCGGTTTCGATTCGGCTTCTAACGTTCCTACCAACGCAATCAAGAAAGGTCTTGCAAATCCCTCCTCGTACAAGGGCGTTTACAGCGATAGCTAGTACGTAAACCAACCCGCGGCAGGCGAAGCGATTGACGAAAACAAAAAACTTATCAATCAGTACCAATACGCAGGGCTTTTGAATAAAGAATATTTCACGGCTAGCGCGGCAGACGACGGTTACTTCGACGACGCAAACGCAAGCGATACGACGAAATATATCGTCAACAAATTGAAAGCGGCTACGAAGAAATCCACGGCAACGGACGTTTGGAACACGATGTTCGGTACTTCTTATGGCTACGGCATCTCCCTCACCCAGCCCCTTCTCATTTGGAACGATACGTCCTTGACCAAGGCTTACGGCTTTATCGGCGGCTCGACGACGATTTCGGCAAACAGCTATAAAGCAATTTCCCTCCGCGTAAAGGTCGGTGCGCTTGAAGGCGTTGACACTTCTGATCTCGCAGCGTATATCTATCTTATCGATATGGAAGATACGAGCTATTCCTCGTCGTTGTCCATTGATAGAAAGGTTTCCTACTGGTACGACGATAAAGGCAATATCTGCGCAGGCGATCCGAAAGACAGCGATATCGCGTTCAAACTGCAAAAGGACTACGGCCTTTATAAGGCAAACAAATATTGGGATAAATACAGCACCCTTTCCGACAAGGAAAAGAATAGCTACTTTGCAAACCTTGACGCATACGCAAAGGATTCGGACGGCAACCTCGTCGTAGCGGAAGGCGGCGCGTACCACGAATATGCAGACGCTTGGAACAACGAAGGCGAAGACGGCATTGCGTTCTACTTCGACGGTACCAACTACTACGCAGACAAAGCAAAGACGATCCCTGTATACAACCTTGCGGACGTAGCGGCGCTTGAAAGCCGTTTCGCGGCAACGAGCAAAAAGCAGGTTATGATGCAGAAGGTTGGCTACACCGGCGACGAATGGGCAACCGTTACCTTCTATATCCATACGGGCGACACGGCGAAGAATTACCGCCTTGAAGTTTGGAGCGGGGAAAGAAACGGCGCGGCAAACGCAGCGGATTCGTACGTGGTATTCGACCTCAACTCCCGTGAAGCGGAAAAAGGTTTCAACACCTTGCTTCCCCTCTACGAGAAAGACGAGGCGAACGTGAAAGAAAGCTTTAAGGATGCGTTCTCCTATTACGATTCGGATAAATACCTCCGTTATGCGAAGGAATTTGACGAAAACGGCGTAGGCAACACCTACAACTACAAAGCTTCCGATTATGCAGAAGGCACGGCGTTCCTCCGTTATGAAAAGGATAACGAATACACCGTATTTGCCGATTACTCCTATTCGGAAATCAACGTTGCTAAGACGGTGAAAGCAGAAGAAGACACCTCCACGGACGATTCGACCGTAACGGAAGAAGAAGAGGACACACCTGCAAGCGGCGATTTCTGGATGCTGTTCAGCTCGATCGCATTGGCAGCCGTTCTGTTGTTGGCAATCGCAAGCATCTTTGTTCGTAAGTATTTGAAGAAAGCACGCAAAACTCGTTCGAAGAAGAGCCGCGTAGCAAAGGCGAAAAAAGAACAAGTTGCAAAAGTAAAGAAAGTAGAAACGTCTAACGTCGAAGACGAAGACAGCCCTTACAACGACTAAGGCAAACTAAAAAGCCGCGGAAAATTCCGCGGCTTTTGTTTTTTCTTACGTTTTAAAACTATATCCCGCCGAAAGGGAGTTTTCCTTTCGGCGGGATATTTTCTTTTATCTTCTCAATCCTTTGGGTAAATGGTTCTTTAAAACGCCGTTTACCCCTTTGCCAAGCCCGATAGGCAACCCCTCCACGCAAACGGCGTACCAACCGTTTTCGCCCTCGATTTCTAAGGTTTCGCCGCGCAGATATTTTTCGATACGACTATCGCTTAAAGACAAGGACAGCACCCGTCTGCACTCGCTTGCCTTTGCGCTCATCACCAAAGCGTGGGCAGGCTCAAACCGCCCGTTTTTCACTTCGCCAAGCCGTACGCCGACCCGCAAGATTTGCATCCCCCGCCAGTCGAATACCCCTTGCGGAAGAGAATATATTACGCCGTTTGCCTCGTACAAGCGCTCGGCAAACCGTTCTTTAAAGAAGGATTTTTCAAATTCCCGATACGCCTTTTCCCCTACGTTCGTTACGCTGGGTTTCGCTTCCTTTATCCGCGAATCCCATTCTTCTTTCTTTCCTATCTTTTCAAACAACGCCACAAAATGCCCCTCGCCCCTATG
>JAZUCW010000167.1:0-2258 GCA_045639305.1 Candidatus Scatosoma sp. | reverse complement strand
GCCCGGTTGCGGAAAAACGACCCTTGCCAATATCATCGCTTTGCGGACGAACGGAGAGTTTATTAAGTTAAACGCCGTCAACGCAGGCGTTGCAGACGTGAAAAAAGCAGTGGATAAGGCACGGGATAATTTAAAACTGTTTAATAAGCGCACCTACCTTTTGTTGGACGAATGCCATCGTTTTAACAAAACGCAGAGCGATTCGCTGCTTCCTGCTATCGAGCAGGGTACGATTATTTTTATCGGTTCGACGACGGAGAATCCGTACGCTTCGATGACCCCTGCTATCGTTTCCCGCTGTCGGGTATTTGAGTTTAAGCACTTGACGGACGAGGATATCGTCGGAGCGTTAAACGCGGCGCTTAAAAATCGTCACAAGGGGCTTGGAAAACAAAACGTAACGGCAACCAAAGAGGCGATTGCGCATCTCGCGCGTATGGCGGGCGGGGATTTGCGCTCGGCGTATAACGCGTTGGAGCTTGCCGCTTTAACGAGTACGCCAAATCACGAAGGGGCGATAGAAATTACCCTTGACGACGCCGAGCAGTCGATACAAAGACGGGCGCTTTCGTATAACGAGGATTCCTATTACGATTTTCTTTCCGCTTTTTGTAAATCTTTGCGCGGGAGCGATTCTAACGCCGCGCTCTATTACGCAATGCGTTTAATTGAAGGGGGGTGCGACCCGATGCTCTTGGCTCGGCGTTTGGTCGTACATTCGGCGGAAGACGTCGGTATGGCAGACCCGCGTGCGTTGCAAATAGCGACTTCTGCGATGTACGCATTGGAAAAGATTGGGTACCCCGAGGCAATGATTCCGCTTTCCGAGGCGATTATTTACGTTTGCGAGGCGGAGAAGAGTAATTCCGTCGTCAACGCTATGTATGCGGCAAAAGCGGATGCAAGGAATACCCCCGACGATAACGTGCCGCCCTATTTAAAGGATAACAGCTTTGGTTCAAGCGAGGATAAGAAAAACAGTGCGGCGTACAAGTATCCGCACGATTACGGCGGGTACGTCGAACAGCAATACTTGCCCGATACGCTTAAAGAAAAGCTGTATTATACGCCGAGTGAAAACGGGTACGAACGGGAAGTGAAAGCCGTTCGAAAAAATAAGGGAAAGAAAGACTAAAATTCGGCGTTTACGGATTTTGCGAGGTAAAATATGAAGTGTTTGTATTGTGATTGTACGGAAAGTAAAGTGGTGGATTCGCGCTCGGCAGACGACGATAAGGCGATTCGAAGAAGAAGAGAATGTACGGGTTGCGGGCGGAGATTTACGACCTATGAAACGATAGAAGTGATTCCCGTTTTGGTGGTGAAAAACAACGGAACTCGCCAATCTTTTAACGCGGAAAAAATTCGCAACGGGATTATTAAATCCTGTGAAAAACGCCCCGTGCCGATGTCGGTAATCGACGAGATGGTCGACGATATTTCCAAACAAGTCTATAATAGTATGGAAAGCGAAATTACGACCAAAGCCATTGGGGAAATGGTGATGGAGCGTTTAAAAAAGGTGGACGAGGTAGCGTACGTGCGTTATGCGTCCGTATACCGTTCGTTTAAAGATTTGTCCTCGTTTATGTCCGAGCTTAAGCAAATGATGAAAGCGGACAAAGCGGAAAAGAAAGAGAAAAATTGACCTTGGGGGCGTTATGAACAAGCAGACGAAACTCGTTTCGATCGGCGGAGTGAAAGTTGGCGGCGGCGAGCGGGTAAAAATTCAATCGATGACGACGACGAAAACGGCGGACGTGGAAAGGACGGTTGCGCAAATCCGCGCATTGGAGGACGCAGGCTGTGAAATCGTGCGTGTGGCAATTGCCGACGAGGCGGACGCCTTGGCGGTGAAATCCGTCGTGGAAAAAATCACCGTTCCGCTCGTTGCGGATATTCACTTTTCTCCAAAACTTGCGGTGATGGCGATTGAAAACGGGGCGAATAAGGTGCGTATCAATCCTGGGAATATCGGCGGGGAAAGGGAAATTAAACTCGTTGCCGATTGTATCAAAGCGCACTCTATCCCCGCTCGCGTAGGCGCAAATACGGGGAGTATTGAAAAAGGATTTTTGGAAAAGTACGGAAAAAGTCCCCGCGCGCTTGTGGAAAGTGCGTTGTACAACGTGGGCGTTTTAGAAAAGTTCGGGGTGGAAGATATCGTGATTTCCGTCAAGGCTTCGGACGTGAAATTGACCGTAGACTCGTACCTGCTGCTGTCAAATTTGACTTCGTACCCGTTGCACCTTGGGGTA
>JAZUCW010000166.1:0-6679 GCA_045639305.1 Candidatus Scatosoma sp. | reverse complement strand
GCAACTGCTGCGTCTGCTTTTGCGCCTTTTGCGATAACCAAAACTCTCTTCGTTTTACCCGTACCGTTGGGAAGAACGAGTACGCCACGAACTTGTTGGTCAGCTTGGCGGGGGTCAACACCCAAACGAACGTGCAATTCGATCGTTTCGTCAAACTTTGCTTTCGCCGTTTCAAGCAAAACGGAGATTGCTTCGTTTGCTTCGTACTGCTTCGTCAAATCAAATGCTTTTACGCTGTCTTGATATTTCTTTCCGTGTTTCATGATTCCGCCTCCTTACTCTTCGACGGTAACGCCCATCGAACGAGCGGTACCTGCAACCATGCTCATAGCACTTTCAAGGCTGGTGCAGTTCAAGTCAGGCATTTTCGTCTTCGCGATTTCTTCTACCTGCGCCTTCGTAAGCTTACCTACCTTGACGGAGTTGGGTTTCGCACTTGCCGTATCCAAACCAAGCGCGTTCTTGATAAGAACGGGTGCGGGGGGAGTCTTCAAAATGAACGTGAACGAACGATCTTGATAAATCGTTACAACCACGGGAATAATGAGACCGGGTTTGTCTGCCGTTTTTGCGTTGAATTCCTTCGTAAAGCCGGGCAAGTTGATACCGAAGGGACCAAGGGTCGAACCTACGGGAGGAGCCGGAGTCGCTTTACCAGCGGGAAGTTGCAATTTTACGACTGCTGTAATCTTCTTTGCCATAAATATTTTCTCCTTTGTGGTTTTGACAAGACGCCCTGAAAAAATTTGACGTCTCTCCCACTTTGTTAACGTGATAAAACTCCGCAAAAAGCGGAGCGTGCGTCAAAAAAGCTTACGCTTCTTCTTCCGCGGTGGTTTCGGGCAGGGGTGCGTCCACCTTTTCAATTTGCGAATATTCTACTTCTACGTCCGTTACTCTGCCGAACATCGTCGTAGAAATCTTCGCTTTTTGCGCACTCGCATTCAGTTCCTTTACCGTACCGAGGAATCCCTTCAACGGACCGTCCTCGATCGATACCGTATCACCCACTTTGAAATTGACGTCGTCCAAAAGGAAGGCTTCCAATTTCATCTTACGGATTTCGTCCGGTTTCATGGGGATAGGTCTGCCCTGCGGGCCACAGAAGCCCGTTACGCCACGCGTGCTGGTGACGTAATACCAAATTTGGTTGGTATAAATCATTTTGATAAAAACGTAACAAGGCAATAATTTTCTTTCTACGACCTTGCGTTTGCCGTTTTTCTCCTCAATGACCTGTTCCATAGGGATTTTCAAATCGACGATATAGTCACCCAGATTGTTGTTTTCAATCAACTTTTCCAAGCTGTCTTTTACCATCGCTTCGTATCCCGAATAGGTATGCAAAATATACCACTTGGGTTCTTCGTTCATCGGCATATCCTTACCTCCGACTTACGATTGGATCGAGGTCAGCTCTTCCAACAGAGCAAGCAAGCCCTGATCCACCGCCGTAACTACCACAAGGAAAGCTGCGACGACAACAAGCACCACGCCCGTCGTCTTTAATACAACGGGGAGCTTGGGCCAGGTAACCCTTTTAAGTTCGGAAAAGGTTTCCTTGATTTTCGCCCCAGCGCGACGAAACCAATTGGGTTTTTTGTTTTTGGTCTTGGTTGCGTTTGCCATGAAATACCTCTCTTGCGCCGTAAAATTTTACCGCGCGTTACCTTGGATTATTTGGACTCTTTGTGTTCCGTGTGCTTCTTGCAGAAAGGGCAGTATTTGCTCATAACGAGTCTGTCAGGATCGTTCTTCTTGTTCTTAATACTGTCGTAGTTTCTATGCTTGCATTCAGTGCATTCAAACGTAATTTTGGCTCTTGCCGTTTTGGTTGCCATAATCAAAACTCCATACAAAAAATTACACCCCTCAACGGGTGCGTGAAATTAGTTTAACACACTTTTGAGGGGTTGTCAATCTTTTTTGAAAGCTTTTTTTAATTTTTTTACTTTTTTACAAAAGAATTTTCAAGGTTTTCCATTCCGTTTTTGCGCGCCCGTTTTCATCTCTCCGCAATAAAAATTTTAAACCGCTGCCCGTTGACGAGCGTAAGCTCTATTCCGTCCGCTTCCTTTTGTACAAACCCGACAAACTCCTCTTTAAGCCACGCAAAAAACTTGTCTGCCACCTCTGCTGCCGTTGCCTTTCTTTCCATCGTTACTTCCTCCTTTGTATTGGTATTTATAGTATACCATAAAGAAGTTCCCGTTTTCAACGGCGGGGCGTGGGAGATTTTGTCGATTTTCGTCTTTGTTTGTCTTTATTTGTATTCTTCCGCCAGGCATTTGAATAAAGGCAGCGCTTTTTCAATGCGTTCGGTCTGTACGCAATAGGCTACGCGCACCCAGCCAGCCGCCCCGAAATCCGCGCCGTTGACAAGCAGCAGGTCGTATTTTTTCGCGCGCTCGCAAAACGCCGCCGCGGCTTCTTCGGGCGCCTTAACGAACAGATAGAACGCCCCGTCGGGATATACGCAGGTATACCCCTATTCTTTTAAGGCGTTATACAGCAAGTCGCGGTTGCGCTTATACACGGACAAATCTGCCGTCAAGCCGTCACATTCCGCCGCTACGCGCTGGAAAAGCGCCGGCGCGCACACGAACCCGAGCGATCTGCCCGCGCCGCATACCGCTGCGTAAACCGCTCTATTTTCCTCCATCGCAGGGTTGATTGCAATATACCCCACCCGTTCGCCCGGCATAGAGAGAGATTTTGAGTACGAGTAACAAACGATACTGTTTTTATAATGCGCCATCACGCAGGGCACTTTCGTTGCGTCGTCGTACACCAATTCTCTATACGGCTCGTCGGAAATCAAATAAATCGGCGCGCCGTATTCTTTCGATTTTTCCGTCAAAATTTCCGCCAACCGCTTTATCGTTTTTTCCGTGTACACCACGCCCGAGGGATTGTTGGGCGAATTGATAAGCACCCCTTTTACTTTGGGGGAAAGGGCTTTTTTCAACGCGTCGAAATCGGGCTGCATATTCGCGTCCGACGGCAATACCGTCAGCTTCGCCCCCGCGTTCGCCACGAACACGGCGTATTCGGGGAAATAGGGCGCAAATACGACAAACTCGTCCCCTTCGCATGTCAACGCTTTAAAGGTAATCGTCAGCGAAGCCGCCGCCCCGCAGGTCATATACAAATCGTCGCCGGAAAGCGGCACTTGGAACCGACGGGTAAAATTCGCCGCGATTTTCTCCCGCACCTGTTTATCCCCTTGCGCCGAGGTATACCCGTGCAACGCAACCGACGGCGTTTCTTGCACCAACTGCACAATCGTTTCGTTGACCGCAAGCGGAGCAGGCACGGACGGATTTCCAATGGAAAAATCGAAAACGTTTTCCGCCCCGATTTCTGCACTGCGCTTTTTTGCGTATTCGAATATTTCTCTTATCGTCGAGCGCTTGCTGCCCAAACGATACATACTTTCGTTATACATACCCGCCTCCAAACCTTTTTCTTCCTTTATATTATATAATATATATATAGTCCTTTTACAGTTTTTTACAATACGAGCGCCGCCGTTTGTGCTGGATATGGTCGAAATACTTCCATTGTCCCTGCACGCTGACGTTCGTTTCTAAATTGAGATTCGTCTCAAAATATTCCACGCCGCTATCCCGTAAAATGTCCTGCAACGAAAGGATAATCGCCGCATTCAATCCCGAATGGCGGTATCTAGGCAAAATCCCCACCAAACCCAAATCGATACTCTGCGGTTTTCTCAAACAGCGGAGCAATCTTACGAGGGCGGGCAAAGTCAATTTACCGCCGCTTTTTTGCAGCGCTTTGCCGATACCCGTAATACACAAGCCGAATGCAACCACCTTTTCGTCCTCGTCGCAATAGACGGCGATATGCTCCTTTTTTATAATCATCTTAAACTGCGCAACCATTTGCTTGACCATTTCAGGGGTAAAGGGCACGGTGCCGTACAGTTCTTTATAACACTCGTCGATACATTCGAAAATGCCGTCTTTATATTTTTTGATAAACGCGCGCTTACTAAGTTCTTGCCCCGCGCGGTACACCTTGTTGCGTTCTATTGCGCGCTGAGCGTATTCTTCCAGCTTTTCCCGATCGTGAAAGACGGGATACAGCCGATATTCCACCCAATCCACGTCCTTTTCAAATCCGCAAGCGTCTACGAGGGCGGGGTAATAGTCGTAATTGTACTGCTCTTCAAAGGTACACAGCCAATCAAAGCCCTCGATAAGCAGTCCCTCGCGCTCTAAATCGCTGTACCCCAAAGGCCCGACAATCTCGTCCATGCCTTGTTTTCTTCCCCAGTCCTCCACCGCGGCAAAGAGAAGTTTTGCCGTTGCTTGGTCGTTTTCACAATCAAAACGGGTAAAACGAACCTGCCGAACGCCGTGCAAACCGTTGTACTGTTTTTGTACGATGCCTTGGATTCTGCCCACCGTTTTCCCCTCTCGCACCGCAAGAAAAAACGCCGAATCGCAGAGACTGCTGTATATATTTTTCAAAGTAAATATCGTCTTCTCGTCCCCGTATAACGAAGGTACGAAATAGGGATTGTTTTTATATAAACGCAGCGGATATCGTAAAAACTCCTTTCTCTGCGCTCTCGTTTTCACCTCTATAATTTGGGTACTCACGTTCTCCATAATACCGTTTCTCCTTCTAGCAAAACAAGCCTATTTCCCTGTCAGTATACCATATTTTACCTAGAAAAGTAAAGTATTTTCACACGAAAAAAGAGCCCTGGTTTCCCAAAGCCCCTTCCGTTTGTTTTTCTTACGCTTCTTTGATTGCGTTAACGGGACATCCGTCTACGCAAGCGCCGCAATCTACGCATTCGTCGTTGATTACGTAGATACCTTTCGCGTCGTCCATAACGATTGCTCCAACGGGGCAGGTATCAGCGCAAGCGCCGCAAGCCAAACATTCGTCCGTGATAATATGTGCCATAACAGTTACCTCCGATTTTTTGCTTTTTCTTATCGTATTATACCATATTTTTTTTAATTAGTAAAGAATTAAACAGGTTTTTTTACAGACTTTTAAAATTTTTTCACAGGGAATTTTCCCCACGCAAACGAAGAATCTCCTCCCTTGCAATTTTTGCCGCCGCCAAAATCTCCTCTTCCGTGTTGTCTTTGCCAAAGCCGACGCGCACGCATTCTTTTGCCGCTTCCTCGTCAAGCCCCATCGCAAGCAGGACGTGGCTGGGTTTTATAGACGCGCTGGCGCAAGCCGAACCTGCTGACAACGACACGCCCTTTAAATCCATACTGTACACGAAATCGGTACCTAAAACTCCTTTTAAACGCAAATTTAAAAGCGCAGGCAACCCCTCTTCGCCGTTTATCTCTACACCGTCCACACCCGAAAGCTCTTGTAAAAACAAGCCGCGCAGACGGCGCAATTTTTCTTCCGTTTTCGCAAACTCGTCTGCGTTTTTCGCATACGCCGCCGCCATCCCCACGAGCGCGGGTACGTTGCTCGTCCCACCGCGCAAACCTCTTTCCTGCTCTCCGCCGACGATCAGCCCGCGCACTTTTACTCCGCCTTTGATATACAAAGCGCCGCAACCCTTCGGTCCGTAAAATTTATGCGCGGATAAGGACAGCATATCCACCCCCGTTTTCTTTACGTCCATAGGCGCGTACGGCGCAAGCTGTACGGCGTCCGTGAAAAACAAACTGCCCGCCTCTTTCGCCGCCTTGCAAAGTTCCTCTATCGGTTGCAATACGCCCGTTTCGTTGTTCGCGCTCATCACGGCAACCAAGCCCGTACGCTCGCAAAGCAAACTTTTCAGCGTCTCCACTTCCACTTTGCCCTCTTTATTGACGGGGATATAGACGATTTCAAAACCCTCTTTTCTCAATTTTTCCGCCGAAGCCAAGACGGCGTGATGTTCTATCGAGGAAACGAGAATTTGCGTACGGCCCTTTTCCTTGGCGGCGTACCCGCCGCAATACATCGCCCAGTTATCCGCTTCCGTCCCGCCCGAAGTAAAATACACTTCGCTGGGTTTGGCGTTTATCCGCTGCGCTATCAAATCGCGCGCGGCGTCCACGGCGTTCATCGCCGCGCGGCCCTGTCCGTGCGGAGAATCAGCGTTGCCGAACTCCGTCAAAAAATACGGCGTCATCCTTTCCAATATTTCTTTGTCAAGCGGCGTCGTCGCCGCGTGGTCGAGATAAATTCGTTTCATAATTTCTTTCCTTTTCGGGAATACCATAAAATAGTATAAAACTTTTTTTCGATTTTGTCAATGCCAACAAGGCTTTTCGCGACGGAAAAAAGAAAAATCAGGCTTTTATCCGCCTTTTATAAAAAAAACTGCAAAATTTTATAACTTTTTTCAAAAACCCCCTTGAAAAATGTGAAAAAATATACTATAATGATTGCAATTATCGATTCTTTGCAAAATCGCTGGCAAGGGAATAGGAGAGAAACCTTGTTTTGGCGGTATTTGCGCCCCATCTATCGATAAAATATTGCAAATGCACAAGGGGGATTTATTTATGAGTATCAACGGCGAAAATATCCGCAATATTGCGGTTGTAGGACACAGCGGCGAGGGGAAAACTACGCTTTGCGAAGCGATGCTGTTCAACGGCGGCGTGATCGACCGTATGGGAAAGGTAACGGACGGCACGACGGTTAGCGACTACGACGATTTGGAAAAAGCGAAAAAGAT
>JAZUCW010000165.1:0-2916 GCA_045639305.1 Candidatus Scatosoma sp. | reverse complement strand
ACTTTGCGAACCAAACGGAAGGCGCTATTATGATCAACCTTTTTGGTGATAGCAAATTCCTTGCGGGTGCCTTTATGGCAATCGTTTATACGGCAGGCGCAATCCTCGTTATGTGGATCGGTGAAAGAATTACCGACTACGGCGTAGGTAACGGTCAGTCGATGATCATTTTCGTCGGTATTATTTCGACGGCAGGCACGCAGATTTTGAACCAGTTCCGCATCATCTTCGGTTTGGAAACCGGTGAACCCGCTTCGGCGGCTTGGGGCTTGGTTGCATTCGCGCTCGTTTGTGCGGTAATCTTCTTTGCAATCGTATACGTAGATCTTTCCGAAAGAAAAGTTCCCGTACAGTATGCAAAACAGATTCGCGGCAGAAAGATGTACGGTGGTCAATCCTCCTCGATTCCCATCCGTATCGCGGGCGGCGGCGTTATGCCTTTGATCTTCGCGTTCTCGATTCTTAGCTTCCCGCAAATGATTGCTAGCATGATCAACGGCGGCGACAATTCTTTTGCAGAATGGTGGGGCAATTGGATGTCCGCATCGGCAACGGGTTGGGGTGCATTCGTCTATACGCTCGTATTGTGCGTTTTGATTTTTGCATTCTCCTTCTTCTATGCACAGATGCAGTTCAATCCCGAAGATATTTCCAAGAACATCCAGCAAAACGGTGGGTTTATTCAGGGTATTCGTCCCGGTAAGGCGACGGAAGCGTACCTTAAAAAGATTTCCAACCGTATCACGCTCTTTGGTGCGATTTATCTTTCCTTGGTTGCGTTCATCCCTTCGGTTGCATTTGCATGGGCAGGTATGGAACTTGTCAACGTATTCTCTACGACGGGTATCCTTATCGTAGTATCCTGCGCAATGGAATTCGAAAAGCAGTTGCAAGCGCAATTGATGATGAAGAATTACAAGGGCTTCTTGAAATAAGAACAAATAGCGTGCGCGCCCGTTTTTATGCGGGCGCAGGCGCTGGCTAAACCAAGAATACATAGATTATCAAGGGGAGGCAAACCATGAATATTATTTTACTCGGCGCGCCCGGCGCAGGCAAAGGTACGCAGGCATCGAGAATTTCCGATACCTACAAATTGCCGCACATTTCCACGGGCGACATTTTCAGAGAAAACATTAAAAACGAAACCCCCATCGGGTTGCTTGCAAAATCGTACATCGACAAGGGACAGCTCGTTCCCGACGAAGTAACTTGCAAAATCGTAGAGGAACGCATCGCAAGAGAGGACTGCAAAAACGGTTACATGCTTGACGGTTTTCCCCGTACGATTGCACAGGCGGAGGCGTTGGATAAAATCACGAAAATTGATCTTGTTATCAATATCGACGTGGATTTTTCCCTCCTTCTTGACCGTTTGTGCGGCAGAAGAGTTTGCAAGGATTGCGGCGAAAGCTATCATATTTCCAGCTTGAACGGCGAAACGAAATGCTCGCGTTGCGGTGGCGAATTGTATCAGAGAAAGGACGATAATCCCGAAACGGTACAAAGCCGTCTTGACGTATACAATGCACAGACGTCGCCTCTTATCGAATACTATACCGCAAAAGGTTTGCTCTTCAACGTCGGTGGCAATGCCGCTCCGGAAGCAGTATTTGCGGAAGTATCGAAGAAACTGGATTCGATGAAATAAGTTATGGTCCACGTAAAAAGCGAAAGAGAAATCGAATTGATGCGCGAACCCTGCCGCATCGTTAAAGACACCCTGCAATTCGTAGGGACGAAGATTGAGGCGGGTATGACGACGAAGGAATTGGATACGCTTATCGAGCGGTTTATTCGTTCGGAGGGCGCCTATCCTTCTTGCCTTGGCTACGGTGGATTTCCTGCATCGGCTTGTATTTCAATAAATGAAACGGTTGTGCACGGGATTCCAGACGATCGCGAAATCCGCGATGGGGATATCGTCAGTGTAGACCTTTGTGCCTATAAAAACGGATACCACGGAGACGCTTGCCGTACCTTCTGTATCGGCGGGGTAAAACCCGAAGTAAAACAGCTTGTGAAGGTAACGGAAGAATGTTTCTTTAAAGGCATTGAAAACCTCAAGGCAGGTACGCCGTTGTACGATATTGGATATCGGGTACAAAAACATGCGGAATCTTTTGGGTACGGTGTTATCCGTTCGTATACGGGACACGGTATCGGGAAAGAAATGCACGAGGACCCGTCCGTCCCCAATTACGGCAAATTTGGTACGGGGATGCGTTTACGTGCAGGAACGGTACTTTGCGTAGAGCCTATGATTGCGCTCGGTACGTGGAAGGTAAAGCTTTTAAACGATGGTTGGAGCGCAGTAACGCTCGACGGAAAACCCGCCGCGCATTATGAAAATACTTTGGTGGTGCGCGAAGACGGTGTTGAAATTCTTACTTTGTAAGAAAAAGATAAAAAACAAAGATTAAAAATCGGAGGGAGTTTCTGTGTCCAAAGACGACGTAATCGAAGCGGAAGGTAAAGTAATCGAAGCGTTGCCCAATGCAACCTTTCGGGTACAACTTTCCAACGGTCACATTATCACGGCGTATATTTCCGGTAAGCTGAGAATGAATTATATCAGAATCATCGAAGGCGATACGGTTAAATTGGAAATGAGTCCGTATGATCTGACGAAAGGCAGAATCACATGGCGTAGCAAGTCGTAACGAGCGACGAAAGAGTTTAATTAACAAGGAGAAAATTACAATGAAAGTCAGACCTTCTGTAAAACCTATGTGCGACAAGTGCAAAGTTATTAAAAGAAACGGCAGAGTGATGGTGATCTGCTCCAAGAGCAAGAGCCATAAACAAAGACAAGGCTAAAAATTTTTGAAAATTTTACCAAAAAACGCTTGACTTCTCCTATTACGGTGTGCTATAATAGTAATATGCCGTATTTCGGGAAACGGCGCGGATAAT
>JAZUCW010000164.1:0-10172 GCA_045639305.1 Candidatus Scatosoma sp. | reverse complement strand
GTTTTCTTTTCTTTTGGCAAGCGCTCCGCCACCTCTTCCCGTCCTTCTTCCATGCCTACAAACAGCTTTGTGCCGTCGAAGGCAAAACGGGGTTTATAACAGATATTTTCTAAACACAAACACGCACCGCCAAGGAAATAGACGGCGTTTAAAAACCCAAAGCGCAACGCGTACGACATATACGAACCCATATTCATAAGCAGCATCGCTTCGTCGACCACAAGGGGAAGCAGCGTAAACACGCCTGCCGTCAGCATAAATTTTGAAAATTTGTCTTTAAAGCCCTTTCGATAAAACCAAACCAAGGTCAACAGCACGAAAATAGAATCGGACAAGATATACGACCATTTTTGATAGAGCGAGTCGGTGTAGATTTCTTTAAACGCGGACGAATCCCATTTATCAAACGCCCCAGGTTCCCATTGTCCAAGCGGTCCTTGTTCCCCGAACCCGTACCAAAAGTATTCGAACAGTCCGCCCTCGCGCCCGCTGCGCGCATACGCCAGCAAAGAAGGCAGCAAAATAGGCAGCGCAAGTAAGATTGCAGTTAAAAACGCCATACCCAGGTACGCGATGAAACGACTTCGCTCCTCTTTTTTTACACAGAGCAAGGCGTACGCAATCAAAATCGGGAAAACGGTAAACATCGAAAAACAAGCGATGGAAAAGCTGGTATAAATACAACACGCCACCAAAAGAGAAAAGCGCAAGAACTTGCCCGTTTTCACAAAACGACGAAACGCCCCGACGGCAAACGGAAGATAGATAAGCAAATCCAGCCAATTGATATAGGTGTTGGCAACGAAAGTGTATCCGCAATAAGCGTACGTAACCCCGATGGCTGCACAAAGATAATTAGGGATAGAAGAAAAGAGTTTTTTGGCAAACCAAGTCCCCGAAAAGGCAATCGTTGCCAGTTTGAACGTCAACACGATACTGCTGGCATACGCAACGCGGCCTTCGCCAAAAATTAAAAACAGAACGCTGAACGGACTGACGATAAAATACAAAAGCGTACCCGTCACGTCCGCGCCGCCCGCTACGGCATACGAATAGGTAAGGGAAGACTCCCCTTTAAACACGGAAAAAAGATGTTCGGTAAACGGACAAATCTGCGCGGAAAGGTCAAAACTCGCCGCCGTGTATTTATCCCCAAACGGGTACACGCCGTAGATACCGAGCATCAACCAATACAGTCCTATAACGAGAACGGGCGCAAGGAAAAACGGGTAGTTTTTCTTAAAAAAGCCACCCACGTTCTTTAAATATTTTCCGTTTTCTCTTTTTGCCCTTCCTTCCATACCCTTATTGTACCATTTCCCCTAAAAAAAGTCAACGCTATTCAAAAAATTTAAGACGGAAGAAAACTTCCGCCTTATCTTTCGTAAATTTTATTTACTTTTGATATACTCGTCAATCGCCTTTGCCGCCACTTTTCCAGCACCCATGGCTTTGATGACCGTTGCCGCACCCGTTGCAGCGTCCCCGCCGCAATAGACCCCTTCGATAGAAGTTTTCCCCACCTCGTCTACGGCAATTTCACCGCGACGCAAGGTTTCCAACCCCTCCGTCGTTGCCTTTAACAGAGGATTGGGCGACGTACCGAGCGACATAATTACGCAATCAACGGGAATCGTAAACTCGCTGCCCTCAATAACCCTCGGCGAACGGCGACCGCTTGCATCTGGTTCTCCAAGTTCCATGCGTACGCATTCAATTCCGTTAACCCAACCGTATGCAGGATCGCGCGGATTGGTCGTTTCCGTCGGAAGAATACGGGTAGGATTGGTCAAAAGGTCGAAAATAATCCCTTCCTCTTTTGCGTGCACAATCTCCTCGCGGCGGGCAGGCAATTCCTCCTCCCCTCTACGGTATACGATATGTACCTCCGCACCCAAACGCTTTGCCGTACGAGCAGCGTCCATCGCAACGTTCCCGCCGCCGACAACCGCCACGCATTTCCCGTGTTGGATCGGCGTATGACTGTCCGCTTTGTATGCCTTCATCAAATTCGAACGAGTCAAAAACTCGTTGGCAGAGTACACCCCTTTCAAACTTTCGCCAGGGATATTCATAAATTTCGGCAAACCTGCACCGCTGCCGATAAACACCGCGTCAAAGCCGTATTCCGTTTTCAATTCCTCAATCGTAATCACGCGGCCGATAACCATATTCGTTTCGATTTTTACGCCGAGCGCTTTTAAATTATCCACTTCCTTTTGCACGATTGCCTTGGGCAAACGGAATTCGGGAATCCCGTAAACGAGCACCCCGCCCGCGACGTGCAACGCCTCAAAAACGGTTACTTCATAACCCATTTTCGCCAAATCCCCCGCGCAGGTAAGCCCGGCAGGACCCGACCCAACGATAGCGACTTTATACCCGTTGAGGGGGGCAGGTACGGGTTTATCGTTGCAATTTGCGTTATGCCAATCGGCAACAAAGCGTTCTAATCTGCCGATACCAACCGCCTCGCAACCCGCTTTAATCCCACGCGTGCATTTGCCCTCGCACTGCGTTTCTTGGGGACAGACTCTGCCGCAAACGGCGGGTAAGGACGAATCCTTTGCAATAATTTGATACGCGCCCTCAAAATCCCCCTCCGCTACTTTTGCAATAAATTCGGGGATTTGGATATTAACGGGACAAGCACTGACGCAGGGACGATTTTTACAGCCGATACAACGTTTTGCCTCGTCCATCGCCATCTCTGCGGTATATCCAAGCGCAACCTCTTCAAAATTCCCGTTGCGAAGCAAAGGGTCCTGTGTGGGCATGGGATTTTTCAATGGAGCCATATTGAATTTCGCCATGGTTATTCCACCTCCTTTTTGAATAAGTTGCAAGCGCTTTCTCTTTCGTGCGCTTCAAAATCAGCGTACGTTCTTGAACGGCTCATCGCCTCGTCGAAATCGATTTCGTGTCCGTCGAATTCCGGCCCGTCCACGCAGGCAAATTTCATTTGTCCGCCGACCGTAAGACGGCAACCGCCGCACATACCCGTTCCGTCAATCATGATCGGGTTCATGCTTGCAATCGTCTTCACGCCGTATTCCTTCGTCGTCATACAAACAAACTTCATCATAATAAGCGGCCCGATGGTAATAACCTCGTCGAAGGTTTCCCCACTTTCCAAGATTTCCTTTAACGGTACGCAAACGTTCCCCTCACGCCCGTACGAGCCGTCGTCCGTCATCACAATAAGCTCGTCGGAAGAATCCTTAAATTCGTCCTCTAAAATAAGCAAATCTTTGTTTCTAAACCCAATAATCGAGGTTACCTTTGCGCCCTGCTCGTGCAAAGCCCTCGCAACGGGCAACGCAATGGCGCAACCCACGCCGCCGCCGACAACACATACCTTTTTTAACCCCTCCGTATGGGTAGGTCTTCCCAAAGGCCCGACGAAATCGGGGATAGATTCGCCTACTTCTTTTGTATTTAAAAGCTTCGTCGTACCGCCGACGATTTGGAAAATAATCGTAACCGTACCCTTTTCTCTATCGTACCCCGCAATCGTAAGAGGAATCCGTTCGCCGTCGTCTGAAACCCGCAAAATAATAAATTGCCCGGGAAGCGCTTTTTTCGCCACGAAAGGCGCGTAAATCTCCATCTGCGTAACCGTCGAGTTTAATTCTTTTTTCGCCACGATTTGATACATTTTCTATTCTCTCCTTGTCTTTTGCCAAATCGGTTTTCTCTATTGCACTCTATTATAATCCTATTTTTTCGAATTGTCAAATCCCTGCGTCCTTTCTAGATAAAAAAATAGATAAATTCACCCCTTATTTAAAAAATAAATTCTTTATTTTTTTCATTTTTTCTATGCGCTTTCGTTTGCTTTTCGGTTTGTGAAGTAGTATAATGTTTTTCGGTTAAACAATCGTAAAAAACGGAGGCGTTTTATTATGGAAGCGTTATTATCTTTATCCATCGCCTTGCTGGCAGGGATGCTGTTATCCCGTCTTGCAAAGCTTGCCAAACTCCCCGCCGTTACCGCCTATCTCGTGGCAGGTATTTTGGTCGGGCCTTACGTCCTTGGTCAATTCGGCGTGGAAGGGCTGGGCTTTACCTCTTTAGAAAACGTGGAGTCCTTCTCCATCCTTTCCAAAGTTGCTTTGGGCTTTATTGCTTTTTCTATCGGCAACGAATTCCGTCTTACGCAACTGAAAAAGATTGGGAAACAAGCGACGATTATCGGGATTTTGCAGGCGGTTATTACTACGCTCGTCGTAGACGTAGCGTTGATCGCTATGCATTTGATTATGCCCAACATTCTTCCCTTAGAGGCTGCCATCGTCTTGGGGGCAATCGCCTCGGCAACCGCCCCTGCGGCAACCTTGATGGTTGTAAAACAGTATAAAGCAAGGGGCCCCGTAACGGACACCTTATTGCCCGTCGTTGCCTTGGACGACGCCGTAGGCCTCGTATTATTCGCCGTTTCCTTCGGGATTGCCCAAGCGTTGGGCAGCGGCGCAATCAGCGTCGTTTCCGTCCTCGTGGAACCCCTGCTCGAAGTTATTCTCTCCCTTGCGCTTGGCGCATTGATGGGCTTTTTATTCTCTTTCTGCGAACGCTTTTTCCATTCCCGTTCGAAACGACTTTCCGTTTCCGTCGGGTTCGTCCTTTTGACGATTGGGCTTTCGCTGATTGATTTCCATATCGGCAGTCTCCACGTGCGTTTCTCCTCCTTGCTCGTCTGCATGATGCTCGGCACGATTTTCTGCAACGTTTGCGATTTCTCGGAAGAACTCATGGACAGAGTCGACCGTTGGACGGCGCCGTTATTTGCCCTCTTTTTCGTATTAAGCGGCGCAGAATTAGAATTGTCCGTCTTCTCGAACTTTATGATCGTTTTGGTGGGCATCGTCTATATCCTTACCCGCTCGCTGGGCAAATACGGCGGTGCAAACCTCAGCGCAAGATTGGCGCGCAGCGACGAAAATATCGTCAAATATTTGGGGATTACGCTGTTGCCGCAGGCAGGCGTTGCACTCGGTATGGCAGCGCAAGCGGCCGACGCTTTGTCAAGCGGGGATATTATCCGCAACATCACGCTGTTTGCCGTACTCGTTTATGAAATCGTCGGCCCCACTTTGACGAAGATTGCCTTGACGAAAGCAGGCGATATCAACCCCGAAGGAAAAACGAGCGCGCGCCACGAACACGCACGCAACAAACACAAACCCCGTCACACTTAATTTTTGCAAACGAAAACGGCGAAGCGCAGTTGCTTCGCCGTTTTTTTTGTATCCTTTTATCTTGCCTTTACAATCTGCGCACCAAAGGGTGCAAACACGAATTTTGCCACTTTGAAATACTGCAATGCGCAAGGAATCCCAATTAGGGTCGCCGCCATCATAACTCCAAAAGAAATCGTTGCAATTGCGGCGGCAAAACCACCGAAAATCACCCAAAGCGTATTGACGAATACGTGTTTCCCATAGTGGAGTTTTACCCGTTTCCCCGCTGGCATAATAATCAACCTGCCAAACTTGAAATATTGCAAGCCGAAGGGAATCCCCACGATCGTTGCGCAAAGCGCAATCCCTAACGCAAAACTCGCAATTGCAGCCCAAAGCCCGCCAAAAACGAGCCAAACGATATTAAACACCGCCCGAAAGAAACCTTTCATATTTTTCTCCTTTGTGTTTTTTTACAGTATACCACATAAAAACGGGTTTGTCAATACCCGTTTTTATTTTTCATCGCATACCTGCTCCCGCCGTAACCACTCTAATGCGCTTACAGCGTATACAGCGGCCCCTCTATATAAAACCGATTCGTCAAAGGCGGTTTTCGGGTTGTGTAAAGGATAATAATAGCCCTTGGACGGTTCTCCTGCACAAATCGCCACCGCCACGGACGGAACCTCGTGAGAAAAATACGCAAAATCTTCCGAGCCGCCCTCTTTATTGCCTTGTAATTCTGCAGAGAAAAAAACCTTGTCTTTTTTGAAAAGCTTTTCTATTGCCCCTTTTGTAAATGCGGATAGTTTTTCATCGTTTATCAGCGTAGGACAACCGCCCTCAAACGAAACCTTGGCGCGCGCTTGAAAAGATTTTGCTACGCCCTCTGCTATCTCCGCAATCCGCTTTTTAATACACACTCGCAGCTCCTCGTCAAAACACCGCAACGTCCCTTGTAACACGGCTTCTTCGGCAATGGCGTTTCCCGCCTTTCCGCCCTCGATTTTCCCCACCGTCAATACGGCAGGGGTCGCAAGGGCAATCTCTCTTGCGGAGAGCTGATGCAAAGCAAGCAGCGTATACGCCGCAACGGAAAGAGCGTCCACGCCCTTCCACGGCGTAGAGCCATGACAGCCCTTTCCCTTTATCAATACGGAAAAATAATCGGCGGCAGGCGCACTGACTCCTTTCGAGGAAACGATAACGCTCCCCGTCGGTAATTCCAAACCCGTCAATACGTGCAAAGTCATCGAAGCGTCCACCTTAGGTCCAAGCAAAACGCCGCCGTCGATACAATCCTTTGCGCCTTGCAAAATCTCCTCGGCAGGTTGAAACAACAATTTTACACGGCCGCAAAGCTTGCCCTCGTTCGCCTTTAAAATCCTTGCCGCGCCAAGCAGCATCGCCGCGTGCATATCGTGTCCACAAGCGTGCATATTCCCATTTGTGCAAGCAAACGGAAACCCCGTTTTTTCCCGTATCGGCAAGCCGTCGATATCCGCGCGCAGAAGAAAAGTTTTTCCCTCTTTTCCAACGCACGCCTGCACCCCCGCTTTTCCGCAGGGCTTGGGATTGTAACCCAGTGTTTTTAAGGTTTTCGTAATAAAAGAAACGGACTTTTCCATAGAAAAGCCCGTCTCCGCGTTTTCGTGTAAATAACGGCGGTAATTTACAATATCTATTTGTATGCTTTCCGCCTGTTTAAAAATGCTTTCCATATAGGCAGTATGTACGAGATTTTTAAAAGTATTCGCATACCTGCCCTAGGGGTTTACCCTTTTAAGCCAGTCATCACCACGCCTTCCATCAATTGTTTTTGGAAAGCGGCAAACGTAATAATTCCTGGCACCATCATAATCACGCCGATTGCCATTTGTTGGTTAACGTCCAAAGGCGTTGCCTCTGAGGTATTGCCTTGTACGCGCATATAAAGAGCCAAGGACAACGTCCAACTGTTCTGCGAGTTCGCAACGTAATTCATCGGACCCTCGAAATCATTCCAAGCACCGTTGAAAGTAGTAACGGCAAGATAGATTAAGATGGGTTTAGCAGCGGGATTTTGGACGCTAATTACGACCTCAATTTCAAGAGCTCGGAAAATCGTCAAATTTTAAGCAAACTTTACGACGAACTGTTCTCGGATAAGACGATGATTGGTACTGAAGACGGCTTTATGCAGGGCTATTTCGCTTTTTAATATAGCGAGGAAAACGCAGGAAAATAAAGGGAAAAAACCTCTTTTTTTATCCTACTTATCTGTATTAAAAAGCGCTTATCGCACAAAAAAAAGACGGGTTGCCCCGTACTTTTTTACTTTCTTTTCTTGTGCAAAATTATCATTTTTTCAATTTCAACGCATACCTGCCCCCATCCAATCAACGCTACGTTGAATCTTATCCTTAAAGCAGTTCTCCTCGTTTTTTTATAAAATTCGCCCGCCTTTGATAAAACCCTCAAAACGATTTCGTCTTGTGCGGCTAAAAAAATCCCCGCCTTTACAAAATCGTAAAGACGGGTTTTTTTTATGCTTTTACTTTCACCTGCGAAGACTTGCTAAGCATGCCGTTTTCCACCGCCGCGTACAGGGCGTCAAAATCGGTATACTCAAGACCTGGCAAAACTTCTGCCTTATGCGTGCCAATCTTGGACAAATCAAGCTTGGAGGGATCTTTTGTGCTCTCGTGTGTCAACGAAAGGTTACAGCTAAGCACGCTAATACCCACCGTTGCGTCAATCTTCGTTAAATCGTAATAGTCCTTACCTGCAACCTGTTCACGCGTAATCGTTGCCTTTACGTCGCCAAACGCAGAATCGTTGAGGATTGCGCCCAAATTAAGGGTTACTTCGTAATTCGCCTTTTCCTTTTCGCTTTCCGGCGTATAAACGAAACCCTTGACCATATCCCCTGCGTCGTATTGCGACGAGGTACTGCCGCCACCCGAAGAACCTGCACTATTCATAGCCGAATCGATAATATTCTGTTGCCAATCGGCAAGATTGAGAATAAAGTAAATTTGCTCCATCATATCTTCGGAGAATTGCGCCATCGTCATTGCCCGATATTCCGTCGTCGTTACGTTGTATTTTACAATTTTCCAACCTTCAATCTTCGTTTCCGTCGATTGCACTACGCGTTTCATATAGACGTAGCCGTCTTCTATTGCAAGCTGCGTAACCGTACCCGATTTGGGAACGAGGTTTGCATACAAAGCAAATTTTTCTACCGCCTGAATCTGCAAACTAAGCTCAATATTCTTCAAATTCAACGACCCAACGGAAAGCGCCAAACTACCCGACAACGCATACCCGTCGTCTTTATAATCGTACGCGTTTAATACGTCCGTCAAAAGGGTTGCAATGGAAGAAATATCCAAATAGGACTTGCCCTCAGGTGCGCTAGGCGCAACGATTTGCGGTGCTGCGTTCTTCAAAAGCGACAAGGAAACCGCCACGTCCTTCGCGTTAATCGCAACCATGGTATCGCCATTTTCGTCCTTTGTCCACACAAACGAGGATTCTTGCGTACTCTCCGTCTCTTCCGAAACTTCCTCTGCCAGTGCTACTTTCATGCCTTGTTCTGCTACAATCCCTTCAATCAAGGAGAGCCATTCACCCAAGGTCATCGTATCGATAATATCCGTCGTAAAGCTCTTATACGCCCCGGACAAAATCTTCACAACGAAATCGTAATAGTAAATATCCTCGGAAATCCCAAGCATGGGCGCAAGGATCGGCAACACTTTTCCGCCTGCAACGAAGAGCTCGGAGATAGGCAACGTTACGTATACCGCCGTAGGCGCGTCCATTTCTTTCAACGAATAGGAAGCCCAAAGCTGTTCGTTCAAAATCGTTACGTGTACGTAATGCGTTTCTTTCACTTCGTTTGCACCGCTTTCTTCGTTATACGCATAGGTTTCGATTGCCACGCCAACGTCCATATTGATAATGCTTGCCGTCGAACCCTCTTCCGCTTTAAATTGTACGACCCCGCCAAGCGACAGCTTCATTTCTTCGCTTGCAAAGACTACGTCTATCCCCACGTACTCGCTGTCCGCAAACGCGCGATACGCGCTCAACGCAAACTCTAAAACGTTCGTGCAAACGGATACTTCCGCAAAGTCAGGCTCAACAATCGTTTCCACCGCACCGATAGAAATCTGAACGTCTTGCATTGCAAAACCTTCGATCGCAAGCAAATCCGTCTTTACGGTAAGCATATTTTCTTTCACAGACAAGCTCGCCGTCAAGTCGGAAATATCCATATCCAACAGCGTAGACAGCTTGACAAACGCGCCGAGTCCCTCACTTTCCGAATAGAGCTTCACGCTTTCCAAAATCGCCACGATATCCACGAATTCCTCCGTCAATACCATCAACGCACTTTCCTGCCCGCCAAGCACTTTCGTCAACGTCTCTGCAATCAAGCTGATTTCGCTTTCGGGCACAACCAAAGCCGTACCGCCGTAAACTACGGTAATTCCGCCCTCTTTATAAAGAATTTCCAAACGTTCCACGTAATCGTTTACCGTTACGTCTGCCTGCACATACAAGGAAATTTCCTCACCGAGCGTTACGTAACCAGACAAGCTTACCCCCAAGGAAACACCCTCTATTTCCGTTTTTAACGCTCCGCTAAACGCTACGTTTTGCGCTTTCGTCAACGCCATAATCGGGTCGATAAACTGCGCAATTTCCGTTACGCTTACGTATTCGCTTGCGTTTTCGGGGATTTCTACGATCGCTTCCGTTGCCGTCATGCCAAGCTCTACGCCAAGTACGCTTGCCGCAAAGCTCTGCGTTTCACTTGCATATCCAAGCGTGATATCGCCAAGTTCGAACTCTACCTCGCCGACAATCGTTTCCAATACGCCAAGCAATTCGTCGCCGTCTACTACGATACCCACGCTATTATCCGTAAGGCTCAACAATTTTAAAAGTTTATCAAAATTCGTCTTTAACAACGCGTCTACGAGCGTTGCCGTATCG
>JAZUCW010000163.1:0-17453 GCA_045639305.1 Candidatus Scatosoma sp. | reverse complement strand
ATATGCAGTATCAAACCCGTTCGTTTTCAGGCAGCTTTAAAAAGACGTGGGAGGGATACGTAAACAATCTGCAGAGAAGGTACGCAAACACGACTTCGGACGGTGTAAAGGCGGAAATCGAACGTTTGATGCGCAACGCGCCTTGTGACGTTTGCGAGGGAAAACGCTTGAAAAAAGAGGCCCTTTCCGTGCGGGTTGGCGGAAAGAATATCTGGGAAATTTGCGAGATGTCCATCGATAACATTTTTGCGTTTATGGACAAGTTAAAGGAAGCGCTTACCCCCACCGAGCATTTAATCGCCGACGCGATTATCAAAGAAATCAACAACCGTTTGGGCTTTTTGCGTAACGTGGGCTTGAACTATCTCACGCTCACCCGTACCGCCGTAACCCTTTCGGGCGGGGAAAGCCAGCGTATCCGCTTGGCGACCCAAATCGGCAGCGCGCTGTCGGGAGTTCTGTATATTTTGGACGAGCCGAGTATCGGTTTGCACCAACGGGATAACGAAAAACTCTTAAATTCTTTGAAGGGCTTGCGGGATTTAGGCAATACGCTGATCGTGGTGGAGCACGACGAGGATACCATTCGCGCGGCGGACTATATCGTGGATATCGGTCCGAAAGCGGGGGTACACGGCGGGGAAATCGTTGCTTGCGGTACGCAAGAAGAGATTGAAAACGAGCCTCGCTCGATTACGGGCGATTACCTTGCGGGGCGCAGAAAAATCGAAACGCCGACCGTTCGAAAGCAGCCGGGCGAGCACTGGCTGAAATTGTACGGCTGTAAACAGAACAATCTAAAAAACGTGGACGTCAAAGTCCCCGTCGGCTTAATTACCGCCGTTACGGGGGTTTCGGGCAGCGGAAAATCGAGTTTTGTCAATGAAATCGTCTATCCCTTGCTTGCCAATACGCATAACGGCGCAAAGCACAAGCTGGGGAATTACGAGCGCGCCGAGGGGGTAGAACTTTTCGATAAAGTGATCGCGATCGATCAATCGCCGATCGGCAGAACGCCGCGCAGCAACCCTGCGACGTATACGGGGGTTTTCAACGCCATTCGCGACCTGTTTTCCATGACCCCCGACGCGAAAGAACGGGGCTATAAGGCAGGCAGGTTCACGTTTAACGTCTCGGGAGGCAGATGTGAGCATTGTTTTGGTGACGGGATTATTAAGATAGAAATGCACTTCTTGCCCGATATTTTCGTGCCCTGCGAAGTGTGCGGCGGCAAGCGGTACAACCGCGAAACGTTAGAGGTAAAATACAAGGGCAAAAGCATTTCCGACGTCCTCGAAATGACAGTGGAAGAGGCGTGCGAATTCTTTGCGCCCGTGCCCTCGATTTATAATAAAATCCGTACGTTAAACGAAGTAGGGCTTGGGTATATCCGTTTGGGGCAAAGCTCGACCACGCTTTCGGGCGGCGAAGCACAGCGCGTAAAGCTGGCAACCGAGCTTGCAAAACGCTCGACGGGCAAGACTTTGTATATTTTGGACGAGCCGACGACGGGCTTGCATAGCTACGACGTGGATAAACTGATAAAAATTCTACTTCGACTTCGCGAGGGCGGAAACACCGTGCTGGTTATCGAGCATAATTTGGACGTTATCAAAACGGCGGATTATCTCATTGACCTTGGCCCCGAGGGGGGCAGCAGCGGTGGACAGATCGTCTGCGAGGGTACGCCCGAGGAAGTGGCGAACGTGGAAGAAAGCTATACGGGACAATTTCTAAAAAAAGTATTATAAGCGCATAAAAAACGGGCGTCACCGCGTACACGGTGCGCCCGTTTTAAATTCTTGGAGTTACTTTTTAAAGGTAATCGTTTCCCCTTCCATCGTCATAACCAAACGATCGCCGTTGCATTCGCAAATTTGCGCGTCACCGTTTACGACCATTTCAATCGTGCCGTTGCCTAAATCTTTCCAAGTGCCTTGGAAGTTCATCGAGCCGTTCATCATCGACATAGAGAAGGTTCCGTTTCTTTCAATGTCTACGACAATGTATTCTTCGTCAATGGTAACGCCCATATACGGTTCGCCTGCTTCGATATGCATACCGTACGCGTCCATGCTCTCGAAATAATAAGTGCCGGGGATACCGCCGCACGCCGTCAAAACGAGTAAACAAAGCATAAAAATACTGATAAGCATCGAAGTCAAAAATACTTTCGTCTTTTTCATAATCTGCCTCCTAAATAAAAAGTATATTTATTATAACATAAAAAAAGGGAAAGTCAATAGCGAACGGCAAAAATCTCGAAAAAAATCCGCACCCTAAAAAGGATGCGGAAAAGGAGTTTAATTACAGATGAATACCGAACAGCTCGTTCGGCGTAACGTCTAAACGGTTGCAAAGGTAAACGATTTTTTCATAATCAAGCTGTACCTTGCCCGTTTCGTAATCGCTGTAATCAGGTTGCCGTTTTCCAAGCTCCGTTGCCATTTGTTTTTGCGTAATCCCTTTCGCCTGCCTCGCCGACTTTAAGTTCTCCCCAACCGTCTTTGCAATATCCGTTGTCATAATCCCCTCATCATATAGATATATTCTATCTACATTATAGGAAAATATTCTATATCCGACTTTAAATATAGAAAAAAATCCTATATAAGCGCAACGATTGAGATGGTTAGAGAGGGGGGGGTTATAGCTTCTTAATTTTTACGTTTCCGCAAAGAACGTCCGAATAGGAGTACGCGGTTTTGCCCAAAAATTCCTTATCGTCTGGTTTCACGGTAAACAATGCTGGATAAATGCCGGACAAAATGCCGGAAAAGCTGACGGTTTTATTTCTGCCGAGGTTGACGCGCACCGCAACGCGTGCGCTGGCGCAATCTTTCACCATTTGTTTGACGTCTTTGATATTTTTGTTGGGTTTGATCATACGGTTAGTATGCCCCAAAAGCGGAAAAAAGATACGGGAAAGGAAAAAAATGGGATAGTCGTTCTATACGGCGGCGTATTCGCATACGATAGAGGGACGAAAAGAGGAGAAAGGAGGATTTAACCATGTCTGTAAAACCGCAATTTGACGCCTACCGCTATATAGGGGAAGTTTGTCGCTTGCACGGGCAATCGGCGGTGGAGTGTCGCCTGCCGGGCAGTGAGATTGGCGGCGTTTTGGCGATCCACGCAAAAGCCGTCCCCGCAGAATGTACCTGTGCGGACGGCGAAGTGCGCTATAACGGGAAGGTATTGCTTAGTATCGTTTACGAGGACGGAGAGAAAAAGGTGTGCCGCGCAGAACGGGGCGCGGAGTTTTTTCATAAGGCAGAGGGAGGGCTTGTGTCGCCTGCGTGTTTTGCAAAATGCAGATTTAACGCAGAAAATATAACCTGGCGTCGCGAGGGGTCTGGGGTGTATATTTCCGTGGTGGTAGACGCGGATATTTTCGTGTACGGCAGTCGGCAAATCGAATACCTTTCCGGCGGCGCGGGTTTGGTGTGTCAAAAGCGCGCGCTTTCGCTTTGTAAAACGGTCTGCGTTTCGGGAGAAACGGAAGGCGAGGACGAATTTGAGGCGGACGAAGTCGGCGATATTTTGTTGCACAGCGAAACGGCGGTCGTGCATGCGGTCAACGCAGGCGCAGGGCAAATCGATATGGAAGGGGAATTGATTTTAAACATCTGCGTGATAAAGGGCGAAGACGAAATTCGTTCTTACGAACGGCTATTGCCTTTCCGTATGCAAATTCCTGCCGACGAGGCGTTCGGGCGAGTAAGCGCTTGCGCCAACGTAATCGTGAAATCGGCGCACTTGACGGCAGGGGTGGACGAGGAGAGAGGAAAGAGTAAAATCGTATTTTCCTATTGCCTTTCCGCCGATTGTTTTCTTTCCGTCCAAGAAGAGATTTCCGTGGTGGCAGACGCCTTTTCCTGCGAAAAAGAACTGCTGCTGACGAGGAAAAACGACGGGGGCAGGTATTTGACGAATCAAATAAAATGCGCCGAACGGGTCGGCGGCGTCGCGGCTTTATCTTTCAATGCAGACGAGGAGTTTTCCTTACAAGCGGCGGTGTTGCCGCGCGTGGAAATCCTTTGCAAAAAGACGGAAAACGGGTTCGAAGCGGAAGGGGCGGTTTTGGCGGAAGTATTGCTTTGCGCGGCGGACGGAACGCATAAAAGCGCGCGGCTTTCCTTGCCCTTTATCTTTCCTTTAAACGTCGAGGGGGAAGAAGTCGAGGCGGAAGGAATTGTCTGCGGTTTGAACGTACGGCGCAAAAAGGGCGGGGAAACGGAGGCGGAAGCGACGTTAAAGCTTTGTGTGCGCGTGTACGAGAAAAAGGAATGGGAAAGCGTATGCGAGGCGGTGGAGGGGGAAGAATACCCTTGTGAAAGCGCGGCGTTTTCCGTTTATATTCCGTATGCGGGCGAGGGGTGTTGGGAGCTTTCCAAACGCCTGCGGCTTGCGCCTGAGGATTTGCAAAAACACAATCCTGACCTGCAATTTCCGTTAACGGGCAAGGAAAGAATTTTCGTTTATCGACAAATCCGTTAAAATTCCTAAAAATTACGCGGGGAAAAATTGTGTAAAGCATTGAAATTTTGGAAAAAATATGTTACAATTACATAGAACGAATCCGACGGCGGGGGAGTTCCCCGCCGTTTTTTAGGTAGGGTATGAAAACGGTAAAAATAAAATCCTATGCAAAAATTAATCTTACCCTGCAAATCGACGGGATAGAAAACGGGTACCATCTTTTGGATTCTTTGGTGGCGAATATCGATTTGTACGATTATCTCGTCGTGAAGAAGAAAAAAGGGAAGTTAAGTTCCGTAACGATGAAAGGGATGGGCAGCGAGAGTATTCCGCCCGAAAAAAACAACGCCTTGAAGGCGGCGGAGGCCTTTTCCAAACGTTTCCAAACGGAGGGTGTAGACGTTACGGTGTACAAAAATATCCCCATCGGCGCAGGGCTTGGCGGTTCGTCTGCCGACGTCGTCGGGGTGTTGAACGCAATGGCGAAACTCTATAAGGTAACCGACCGAAACGCGTTAAAAGTTTTGGCGGACGAGCTAGGCAGTGATACGGGCTATATGCTAAACGGCGGGTTCGCCCGTATTCGTGGGAGAGGGGAGATTGTAGAAGGATTTCCGATAAAGACGAAACTGCATTTTCTCTTGCTTTGTCCGTCCTCGTTTATAAGTGCTGGAGATTGCTATCGCAAGTACGACGAGTTGCCACACACTCTTGCCCTTCGTCCCGATTTTACGGCGGAATGTATCCGAGCGTTACAAAGCGAAGATAAAAACGGGGTGGGCAGGTATTTGATGAACGACCTTTATCCCCCTGCCATCGCCTTGAATACGGACGTGGAAAAAGCGTATGACGAGGCGGCGTCCTTTTCGCCCTTAGGCACGGTGATGACCGGTTCGGGCAGCGGCGTGATCGCTTTGTTTGAAACGAAAGAGCTTTGCGATTGGGCAAAGAGCCGATATAGAGGCAAATGCCGCGCGTATACGATCTCGACGCTCGTGCCCGATTACGCAGGAAAAATAAAGAGCGTATGGAGAAATCCGTACGGCTTAACGGAAGAAGAAAACGAACTCTTAGAAAGAGAAGAATAAAAACAACGGAGATAGCTTATGGAAGAAAGAATGATTGACGACGAATACGGACGCGGCGTGCGTTTAAAAAAGACGGCGGACGGGTACGTGGACGTTACGGACGAGTTGGCGGAAGAGCTTGTCGGCGACGAGATTGCCGAAAAGGAAAGCGACGAAGTACATTTCGAATTCCCGACGATGGACGAAGACGACGAGGACCTCGTAGGACTTAGCAACGAGGAAGCGGCGGCGCTCCGTCAAAAGAAGAAAGAAGCGGCGGCAAAGCGCAAAGCGAAATACGACAAAGTCTGCGCGGAAGGGGAAGCTTTGCTTGCTTCGGGCAGCTACCACGCGGCGGAACTTAAATTTGAAAAGGCGCTGGAAATGGACGAGTTGGCTACGGTGGCGTCCGTGGGGTATTGGCGCGCAAAGACGGAAAACTTTGCGAACCCCGACGTGTTGATTGGCGAATATGCGGAAAACGGAATCGACAGTTTAGAATACGACCTTGGCTTGGAAGCCACGGATATTATTAAGCGCGATTATAAGGAAGTATTCGAAAAGCGCGTTGCCCAGTTAGAAGAGGAAGAAAAGCCCTTAATCGAAAAGGTGGAAAAGGTGCAAGAACGCCGTCGCGACGTGCTTTCTTCTCGGGTGCAAAGGGCGTGTTTGGCGTTCGTTGCCTCGGCGATTCCCTTTATCGTGGGCGTGATTTTGACGATCGTTTACGCCTTAAAAATCACGACGGTAAACGACAATAGCTACGTTTTGCCTACGGCAGTGCTTGGCGGCGTAACCTTCTTACTGTTGTTCGTGTTTATCGTGTTTGCCAATCGTTTCTTAAACGGAATTCGTATGTACCGTAGAAACGAACGGCTCTCTTCGACGGAAGAAGGGCTGCGACTTTTGGAAATCCGCGCTTATAAAGAGTTGTATCAAGATCTCCTTTCTCAAAGTGAAAACGCTTTCGTTTCCGACGAGGACGAAGAAGAATAAAACCGATCCGCGTTTCGCAAAATTTCGCGAAACGCGGTGTTTTTTTGTCTGTAAAGGGAAAGGCTCGTCCGCTTTTTATTATAAGGAAGTAAAATTCTCTTGATTTTGAGAAAAAATCGTGCTATAATAAAAGTGTATGAAGAAAATTTTGCACTATTTCAAACCCTATAAACGGCAAAGTTTTTTAGGCCCGCTTTTCAAGCTTTTAGAGGCGAGCTTTGAACTTTTGGTGCCTTTCGTCGTCGCGGCAATCGTGGACGAGGGGTTTGGTGCGCGCATTAGCGGCGGATATCCAAACGCAGACAAATCCTTTATCGCATGGGCGTGCGTCCTGCTTGGCGGATTTGGGCTTTTGGGGTTTGCGTTCGCGGTGGCGGCGCAATATTTTTCCGCGCGCGCGGCTACGGGCGTATGCGCAGGCGTGCGTAAGGACCTGTTTAAAAAAGTGCAATCCCTTGGCTATAAGGATATCGACGGCGTTGGCGAAGCGACGATTCTTACCCGTATGACGGGGGACGTGGATAAATTACAGACGGGCATTAACCTGTTTTTGCGGCTTTTTTTGCGCTCGCCCTTTATCGTGTTCGGGGCAATGCTTTGCGCGTTGTTTATCGACGGGGCCTCGTTTGGAATTTTCGCCGCAACCATCGTCGTGCTTGCAATCGTCGTCTATACCGTCATGCTGATTTGTATGCCGCTATATAAAAAGTCGCAGGAAAAACTCGACAAAGTTCTGCTTTCCACTCGCGAAAATCTCTCGGGGGCGCGCGTGTTGCGGGCGTTTTGTCAGGAAGAGGAGGAAAGAAAAGTCTTTGATAAGCGCAACGGCGCGCTGAGCAAGGAACGAAAATTCGTCGGCGCGCTTGCGGCGATTACCAACCCCTTAACTTACGTACTGATCAATATCGCCATCATCGTTTTGCTGTACACGGGCGCGATTTCTGTGGATAGCGGTAGGCTGTCCCAGGGCGAAGTGATTGCTTTGTATAACCTTATGGGGCAAATCCTGATCGAACTTATCAAGCTGGCAAACCTTATCGTAACCGTTGCCAAAGCGGCTGCCTCGGGGAGTCGAATCGAAAGCGTGCTTTCTATGCAGTCCTCGTTGCAATGGGAAGAGGAGTGCGAAAGAAAGGACGAGGACTACGTTGTTTTCGATAAAGTAGAGCTTTGCTATCACGAGCACGGCGAGGCGGCGCTTAAAGATATTTCGTTTACCGTAAAAAAAGGGGAAACCGTCGGGATTATCGGCGGCACGGGTTCGGGAAAAACCACCCTCGTCAATCTAATTCCCCGTTTTTACGATACGACGAAGGGGCAGGTACGCATTGACGGCGTAGACGTACGCAGCAAAACGCAAAAGGAATTCTTGCGTAGCCGTATTGCAATCGTTCCGCAAAAGGCGAAACTTTTTAAAGGAAGTATCCGCAAGAACCTGTTGTGGGGCAAGTCGGACGCGACGGACGAGGAACTTGAAAGCGCGTTGCGACTGGCGCAAGCCGACGGCGTCGTTTTCGAAAAGGGCGGTTTAAACGCCGAAGTGGAACAGGGCGGTAAAAATTTCTCGGGCGGACAAAAACAACGCTTGACGATTGCGCGCGCCTTGGTCCGACAACCGGATATTTTGATATTGGACGATTCTGCCTCGGCGCTTGATTACGCGACGGAATCGGAACTTCGCAAAGCGTTGCGAGAACTCCCCTCGACTACGTTTATCGTGTCCCAACGCGCCTCGTCGGTGCGGGACGCGGACAAAATCGTGGTGCTTGACGACGGGAAAGCAGTGGGAATCGGCACGCACGAAAGCCTGATGCAAACCTGTGAAGTCTATCGGGAAATTTATTTTTCGCAGTACGACGCGGAAGGGGGTAACGCATGAAGAAACCTTCCGCAAAAGCACCCAAGGGTACGTTGAAACGCATCCTGCGCTACGTGGGCAGATATCCCCTTTCCTTGGCAGGCTCGATAGGATTTGCCTTGCTTGGGGTTGTCGCAACCTTGTTCGTACCCGTCTATTTTGGCGATGCAATCGATTGTATTCTTGATAAGGGCGTACTTTGGACGGAGCTGCAACACGTCTTCGTTAAAATTTTGGCGGCGGTGGGAATCGCCGCGCTGTCGCAATGGCTGTCCAGCCTTTGCAATAACCGCATTTCTTGTAACGTCGTTCGGGATATGCGAAAGGACGCCTTTCAAAAGCTTGGCGATTTGCCCTTGCAGTATATCGACACGAACTCGCACGGGGATATTGTTAGCCGTATCGTAGCGGACGCCGATCAATTCTCGGACGGGCTGCTGATGGGCTTTACCCAGTTTATCAGCGGAGTTATGACGATTTTGGGTACGGTTGCGTTTATGCTTGTAACCAACTGGAAAATCGGGCTTATCGTAGTGTGCGCAAGCCCCCTGTCCCTGTTCGTGGCGCGCTTCGTTGCCACCCATACCCACAAATATTTTAAAGAGCAAACGGAGGCGCGCGGCCTCCAAACGGGCTTTTGCGAGGAAACCGTCGGCGGATTAAAGACGGTCATTGCCTTTGCGCACGAAGAGGAGAACGAACAAGAGTTCAACGAAATCAACGCTCGCTTTGAAAAAGCGTCGATGAACGCCACTTTTTATTCGTCGCTCACCAATCCTTCCACCCGTTTTATCAACAACCTTATCTATGCAACCGTTGCGCTGCTCGGCGCGTTCAGCGTAATTGGCGGCAGCTTGACGGTCGGCGGTTGGACGAAATTTCTCTCCTACGCCAACCAGTACACCAAACCCTTCAACGAGATTTCGGGAGTAATTACCGAACTGAAAGGCGCGTTCGTTTGCGCGGCGCGTATATTCGAGTTGACGGACGAACCCGAACAGCCCTCGGACGAAAACGCCAAAACCTTGGAAAACGTAAAAGGGCGGGTGGAGCTTTCAAACGTCGATTTTTCCTACTCAAAAGAAAAACCTTTGATAGAAGATTTGTCCTTGTCCGTTGCGCCGGGACAGCGGATTGCCATCGTCGGCAGAACGGGTTCGGGCAAGACTACGCTGATCAATTTATTGATGCGTTTTTACGACGTCGACGGCGGCGCGGTGAAATTAGAAGGCGAAGACGTGCGCGCGCTTACCCGTTCGTCCTTGCGGCAAAGCTACGGCATGGTTTTGCAGGAAACTTGGATTAAAAACGGCACGGTACGGGAAAATATAAAACTGGGCAAACCTAACGCGAGCGACGAGGAGATGATTGCGGCGGCGAAGGCGGCGCACGCGCATAGCTTTATCAAGCGTATGCAAAAAGGCTATGATACTTTGCTGGAAGACGGCGGCGGTTTGTCCGAAGGACAAAAACAGCTGCTTTGTATCGCGCGGATTATGTTGACCGATCCGCCGATGCTGATTTTAGACGAGGCGACCTCGTCTATCGATACCCGTACGGAAAGGAAAATTGGCGACGCGTTTTCCAAACTGATGGAGGGCAGAACTTCCTTTATCGTAGCGCACCGCTTGTCCACGATCGAGAACGCCGACAGGATTTTGGTGATGGAAAACGGGCGCGTGGTCGAACAAGGCGCGCATAAAGAATTGTTGCAACGAAAGGGCGCATACAGCCGACTCTATCACAGCCAGTTCTCTTAACGCGCGAGGGCAAAAGTCATATCTACCTTTCTCCTTTCATATACTGTAAAGAAAGGAGCAAGGTATGCGGTTATACGACGAGATTTTTAAAAATACAGACGGCGTGCTTGCGCCGAAATGCTGTTTCGTGCCAAACGGCGGCGGCTATTTCGAGGGCGTAAAAACGGTGGGAGAACTTTCCCCGCAGCGCATCGTATTGTATTTTCCCCGTGTCGAGATTGTCGTCGAGGGGGAAAGGCTTTCGGTTAAAAAATATTGCGACGGCGATTTGGAAATCGCAGGAAAAATCGTTTGCGTGCGAACGGAAGCGTCTGAAAAGGGGAGGGCGTAGCATTGTTTTTCCCTTTGAAAGAACGGTTGCGGCTCGAGGGGATAATGCCCGAACGCGCGCTCTTGCGTTTGCGCCGCGCCCAGATTCCTTTGTACGACGTGAAAAAGACGGGAAAAAACGAACTCCTCTTTTCCGTGCGAAAAAAAGACTGTTCAAAAGTGCTCTCAATTTATCCCGACGCACGCTATACGGAGGGGGAATATACTCCGTACACGGTCAAAAGAACGGGGGCAGTCGGGCTTTCGCGGATTGTTGAAAACGCCAAAAAGCGGATAGGGTTTTCGCTAGGTATTTTGCTCTTCGCGCTTTGTACGCTGTACGCAAGCGGATTCGTATGCGGAGTCGATTTGGTCGGCAGCCGCGTGTACGCCCGCGAAACGTACGCCGCGCTTGAAGAAAACGGGCTGACCCCTTTTTCTAGGTATACAGGCGGCAAAACGGAGGAGATTTGCGCGCGTTTACTTGCTTTGGACGGCGTGGAGTTTTGCTCGGTTAAAAAAACGGGGCTTCGCGTGCGGGTGGAAATTCGGCTTTCCAAAAGCGAGAAAAAAGCGTTTGAAAGCGGGGAAATGCTCGCTATGCACTCGGGCGAGATTATGGCGATGACGGTTTTGCGCGGTACGCCCTTGAAAAAAATCGGAGACACCGTTTCGGCAGGCGAAAGCCTCGTTGGGGACTGGTTTGAAACCGAAGGACAAGGGCAGGTACGCGTTGAACTTATCGCGCGCGTGCGTCTTGCGTGTACGTATGAGGCGGAAATAGAGGCAAAGGACGAGGAAGAAGCGTTTTGGAAAACCTACCTTGCCCTGGGGCTTGGCGAGGGGGATACAATTATCCAAAAGACCTTTGAAAAAACGCAAAAAGGGTACTTGGTAACCTTGCGTTATGAAGTGATAGAAAGCAAGAATATGTAAAAGGGAACAATCGGGAGGAAAGGATTTGTCGAATTTAGAAAAGACTTCTCAATCCATAGACGTGCAGTCGTTGGACAAGCTGGCGAGGATTTTGGGCGCGTTTGACGAAAATCTGAATTTTCTGTCCAAAGAATTGGGTATCGTTGCCTACGTGGACGGGGTGAAAATCCGTTTGGAGGGGAACGAAGAAGGCGTTGCCGTCGGTATGCAGGTACTCGGCGCGTTGGTGAAATTGGCAGGTGAAGAAGAAATCGACGCAGGGCGTATGGCGTATTGTATCGAGCTTGCCAAAGAGGGCAGAGCGGGCGAAATCGCAACGCTGGAAAGCGGCGTAGTCGCCATCACCGCGCGTGGAAAGCAGATAAAATGCAAGACGGTTGGGCAAAAGACCTACGTGGACGCGATTCGGAAAAATACGGTCGTGTTCGGGGTCGGGCCTGCGGGTACGGGGAAAACCTATCTTGCCGTTTGTATGGCGGTGGCGGCGTTTAAAAGCCGTCAGGTGGAGAAGATTATACTCACCCGCCCGGCGGTAGAGGCAGGAGAAAAACTGGGGTTTTTGCCCGGTGATCTGCAAACGAAGGTAGACCCGTATTTGCGCCCCTTGTACGACGCTTTACAAGAGCTTCTCGGCTTGGAATCGTACGGAAAGCTGATGGAGCGTGGCGCGATAGAGGTTGCGCCCCTTGCGTATATGCGAGGCAGAACTCTTTCAAACGCGTTTATCATTTTAGACGAAGCGCAAAACACGACGAAAGAGCAAATGAAAATGTTCTTAACCCGTATGGGCGAGGGCAGTAAAATGGTCGTTACGGGCGACGTAACGCAAATCGACCTTGACGGGAAGGACAGCGGGCTGGTGCACGCTACGAAAATCCTAGACGGCGTTGAGGGGATATCGGTTTGTCGCTTGACGGCAAAGGACGTAGTAAGACACCCGTTGGTCATGCGCATTATCCGCGCCTACGAAAAGGACGGGGGAGAGGGCGATAAGAAACGCACCGCGGAAAAACCCCGCACAAACAACGTGGAAGGAGAATAACCAAAGATGGCAGTAAAACAGTTTGGAAGAACTTGGACGAAGCGCGACACGCTGAAAAGCGCGATGTATTTCTTGTTGCACTTCTTCGTTTTTATCGTGTTGGCGGCAGGCGTACTGCTGTTCGATAAGCTTTCGAATATCGGTCCGTATATGAAAGAGAACGGAGCGGATTATTTGTACGCACTGTTCGGGTGCTTGTTGCTCATCACGATTATGTATTTTTATTTCTTGTTTGAAAACAAGGAATTGCTTTCGCGCGGCAAGGATATTACGATGTTGTTTACCGTCTTAGACGTGTATTTCCTCATCTGCTGGGTGGTCGGCGCAAAAATCGAACTGTACGCCCGTCCCGTTGCCCTGCTTTCCCTATTGATTTTCGTTTTGGTGGGTAGAAGAGAGGCGATTTTTATGACGGTCATCAGCTCTCTTTTGATTTTCGTTATCGATACCTTTACCTGCGCGGCGAGTGCTACGGCGAAGGAATATTACTCCTCCCTTATCATTTCGTTCTCGTCGGGCATGATCGCGATTTTCTTCTGCAACAAAGCGAAAACCCGTTTTGCCGTCGTGGGGATTGGGGTGTTCATCGTGTTGCCGATTAACTTTATCATCTTCCTTTTGGAGGTTTCGACTTTCGTAGACGGCGCAACCCAAACGGGGCTTTCCGATTTTGAAAACATCGTAATGCGTATGGGCTACGGATTTGGCGGCGGCGTAGCTTCGGCGGTTATCTTCCTGTTTATTCTTCCGATTTTCGAGGGGATTTTCAATCGGCTTACCGTCTTCCGTTTGCGGGAATTGACGAGTTCGGACGCAAAAATCTTGAAAAAGTTAAAAGAAGAAGCACCGGGTACGTACAACCACGCAGTGATGGTAGCCCAGCTTGCGGAAGCTTGCGCGGCGGCAATCGACGAAAACGTGGACTATGCCCGCGCGGCGGCGCTTTATCACGACGTCGGGAAGCTGCATAACCCCGAACACTTTACGGAAAATCAGGGCGATTACAATTTACACGACGAGCTTTCTCCCGAGCTTTCCGCAGACATTATCCGTTCGCACGCACACGACGGTTACACCTTGATTCGTAACCATCATTTGCCTGAATTTTTCGCAGACGTTGCCTTGCAGCACCACGGCACGATGCCTATTCGGTATTTCTATGCAAAGGCGTTAAAAATGACGGACGGCGAATTAAACATCGAGGACTTTTCTTATCTTGGTCCGAAGCCGCAAACGAAGATCGCCGCAATTATTATGATTTGCGACGCGTCCGAAGCGGCGGTCCGCGCCGTCAACGCGCGTACGCCCGAGGCGGCGGAAAAGGCAATCCGCGCCGTGATTGAGGAGCGTATGGATCTCGAGCAGTTTGCCGAATGCGACATTACGCTTGGCGATTTGACAAAAATCCGCCTTGCGCTCGTCAATACGCTGACGGGGGTTTACCATCACCGCATTAAATATCCCAATATCAAATACAAGCGTACGGAAAGCGGGAAAACGAGAGGGGAAAGCGAATAATGGATTTTCAATTGCTTTGTGAAGACGGGGAGTTGACGAAAGGAGATATTGCGGCGTTGGAATCGGCGCTCGACGGGTTCGTGCAGACGGACGTTCCCCTTGCGTTAGAAATTCTGTTCGTGGATGAAGAGGAGATTCAACGGCTCAATCGTGAAACCCGAGGGATAGACAAAATAACGGACGTACTCAGCTATCCCGCGTTAGAGGATATCTGTGGGAAACCCGTTTTAAAAAAGGACCATCCCTTTGAAATCGACGAAGAGGGGAACTTGCTGTTAGGGTCTATCGTCATTTGTACCAAGCGAGCAAAAGAGCAGGCGGAGGAATACGGGCACTCGTATAAAAGAGAGCTGCATTATCTCACCGTGCACGGGATTATGCACTGCTTGGGCTACGACCATATAGAAGAGGCGGACCGCGCGGTGATGCGGGAAAAAGAAGAGAGCGTGCTGCAAAAATTGGGCATTACGCGGTTGTAAGACGAAGGAGAAGAGAAAAATGAGAAGTGGATATGTGGCGGTAATCGGCAGAGCAAACGCAGGGAAAAGCACCCTTATTAACGTAATGGTCGGGGAAAAAGTATCCATCGTTTCCCCCAAACCCCAAACGACGCGTGATCGGATTTTGGGGGTATTGACGGAGGAGGAGTATCAAATCGTCTTCGTGGATACGCCGGGGATTTATAAGGCGCGCAACGCCTTGACGGATATGATGATGCGTACGACGGAAACCAGCGCGAAATCGGTGGATTTTATTTTATACGTTCTCGACGGACACGAGGGGATTAACGAGGAGGATTTTTCGTTGATTGCAAAGTATAAAGGCTTGGGGTTGCCGATGGCAGTGGCGTATACCAAAATCGACATTATGCCCAAAGAGAATATCCCTCTTGATATGGCGAAATTTGCAGACAGCGGTTTGGATATCGACGTATTCCCCGTTTCGGCGCGCAAGGGCAAAAACGTAAAAAACCTCAAAGAATTTTTGGCAAAACAAATGCCCGAGGGGGAAAAGGTCTTTCAAGAGGACATCGTTTCGGACAAAAGCGAACGGTTTATGGTTTCGGAAATTATGCGGGAAAAAATCCTATTGAAATTCGATAAGGAAATCCCGCACGGCATCGCTATCGTTATCAACACGTTTGAGAGAAACGACAAGGGCGTGTACGAGGTGAATTTGGATATCGTTTGCGAACGCGCGAACCATAAAGCCATTTTAATCGGCAAACAAGGCAGGGCGATAAAGGAAGTTTCTTCCTTTGCCCGTCAAGACATGGAAAAGTTTTTAGGGGCAAAAGTCTTCTTAACGACCTACGTGAAAGTAAAGGAAGATTGGCGGGATCGCACAAATCTTTTGAAAGATTATGGGTATGAGGATATTAAGATTTAACAAAACCAAAAGCCGAGTTTCACATTTTAATCTTGTATAAGCGCGGATTTTTCTCCCCAAACTGTAAAGGGAGGGGTAGAACGATGCGAGATAAACACGACGAAACGGGCGCGGCAAAAATGGCTTGGGAACTCTTTGAAAAAACGGGCAGTATCAGCTATTATATGCTCTACTACGAACTGCTCCGAAAACGCTGAGAAAAACAGGGGGAGTATGGAAATCAAAACGGACGCCATCGTTTTACAAACGCTGGATTATAAAGACAACGACAAATTGCTTACCCTATTTTCCCCTGCGCTTGGCAAAATCACGGCGGGAATCCGTGGGGTGAAAAAGCCCAAAGCCAAACTCGCTTTTGCGGCGCAACCCTTTTGTTTTGCCGAATATATTTTGGCGGAAAAGGGGGGCAGGTACACGGTAACGGGCGCGTATCAGCACGAAAGCTTTTACGCCCTGCGCGGGGATATCGTCCGCTTTTACGCCGCTTGCGCGATGGCGGAGGTCTGCCGAACAGTCCTGATGGAGAACGAAGTTTACGACGGGCTGTTCGTGGGGCTTATCGAGGGTTTAAAAGCTCTTTCCCTCGGCGAGGAGGACGTTGCCGAATCCTTGATATCCTTTCTTCTCATTGCGCTTAGAGAAAGCGGATATCCCATGGAGCTTTCTTTTTTAGAAGAATGTGACGGCGAAATCGGGGATAAGCTGTATTTTGATTTTTCGGACGGAAGATTTACTACGTTCGAACGCTGCGCGCAGGGCGAACGTGCCAGCGTCAGCACCTATTACACCTTGCGCAAATGCGCGGGGCTTACTTATCGGGAAGAACTTTTAGAGGGCGGAAAAAAGCGCGCCTTGCGCCTTTTGAAAGCCTTTCTTTCCGAAAAAACGGAAGAGAGGTTTGAAAACCTCGGCGAAGTCATTCGACTGCTCGATTGACAAAAAAAGAAAAGGACGAAAACTATGGCAAGAACAAAAAAACAACCGGTTGCAATCACCCGTGCGGAAAAGAAGGATGCGACCAAAAATATCATCAGAGAAGTGCTGGCAGTAAAACCGTATAAGCATAACGAACTTATTGAAGAAACGGCAAAGCTGTACACCCAGCGTTTCGGCGGGGAAGACACCGAAAACGTCAACGACGTCAAGGGTCGGGTCGGCTCTGTTCTCGATATCATGAAAAAGAACAGCGACGTTATGTACGAGGGGGGTATGTACGCGTTGAAAGCGCGTTTGCCTATGCCCACGCTTGTGGAAACGGAGGAGAAAAAACCCGTAAAAACCTCGAAAAAGAAGAAAACGGCGACGGAGACGGCGGAAATAACGAACACTTCGGCGGAACAGCCCAAGAAAAAAACGACGAGAAAAAAGACGACGGCGGAAAAAGAAGAAAAATCGCCGTTGCCTACTCCGCCCTTGCAGCCGATTTCGCCCGTCGCGCCCGTAACCCCTGAAACCGCGCCGACGGAAGAGAAACCCGCGCCTAAAAAGCGGGGCAGAAAACCCAAGGCAAAAACGGTGGCGGAAGAAGTGAAACCGACGGCAGAAACGCCGACGGCAGAGATTGTCGCGGCGGAACCGCTGTCCGAACCGAAACAGGAAGAAACGCAAGAAAAATCACAGGAAACCAAACCCGTTTTGAAAGAAAAAGGGGAAGTTGTAAAGCTGCCCGTCGTGATGGATATGAGCTTTTTATTCGGGGACAAAAAATCGGTAAAACCGCAAACGAAGACGGAGGAGAAAGGGACGGAAAAAGCGGAAGAGAAACCGCTGCCTTTGCAGCCCGTCCAACCCGCGCCCGTGCCCGTTGCGGAAAAACCCGTAAAAATCGAAACGAAATCCGAACCTGTAAAAGCAGAATTGAAGACGGAAGAAAAACGCGCGCCCGTACAAAACCGTTTGCGGGCAACGATTAAAAAGCCGCAACCCAAGGTGTTGACGGCGGACGAAAAATTGCGGGAAAGCTATTTAAAACGCCTGCGCTCGCTTGGCGGGGATTATTTTGAATACTATTCGGTCTATCTGTTAGAGCGGTATTCGATGAAAAACGGCAGAAGATTAGAGGGCTTAAAAATCAGCGGCGGCGACCACGACGGCGG
>JAZUCW010000162.1:0-2633 GCA_045639305.1 Candidatus Scatosoma sp. | reverse complement strand
GAGGACGGGGTCTGGGCATACCGCGCTTACCCTCGATGGAGTTCAAGAGAGCGGTTTCCTCACCGCATACGAATGCACCCGCACCAAGACGGATATGTACGCGGAAGGAGAAATTCGTGCCGAGAATATTGTCGCCCAACAACCCCAATTCTTCCGCCTGCTGTACGGCAAGTTTCAAACGGTTTACGGCGATGGGATATTCTGCACGCACGTAGAAATACCCGTTTTGCGCGCCGATTGCGTACCCAGCAATCATCATCCCTTCGATTACGGCAAGGGGGTTGCCTTCCAAGATCGATCTATCCATGAACGCGCCGGGGTCGCCCTCGTCGCCGTTACATACTACGTATTTTTCCCCCTCGGGCTGTGCGTATGCAAACTGCCACTTTCTACCCGTCGGGAACCCGCCGCCGCCGCGGCCGCGAAGTCCAGATTCGAGGACTTCTTTAATAACGTCTTCACGGGACATTTGCAATGCGCGTGCCAAGCCCTGGAACGCGCCCGCGCCGAGGCTTTCGTTGATATTTTCAGGGTTGATACTGCCGCAGCCGTGCAACGCAATACGCACCTGTTTTTTATAGAAATTGATATCTTCCTGCTTGGTTACTTTCTTTTCGGTGTTGGGGTCAACGTACAAAAGGCTTTCGATGATTTCGCCGCCGATAATATCCTTTTCTACGATCGTTTCTACGTCCTCTTCCGTTACAAGACGATACAACGTATCTTCGGGATAAATTTTCACGAACGGACCTTGCGAACAGAACCCAAAGCAACCGACCTGGTTGACCGTTACCTTGTCTTCAATCCCCTTTTCCGCAATAATCTTATTAAACTCTTCCGTAATCTCGTTTGCGCGCGAAGAAAGACAGCCCGTACCGCCGCAAAGAACGATATGCCGTTTCCCGTCCCCGCCCGTAAATTTCGCCGACAAGCACGCCGAGCAGGATTCGCTCACTTTTTTAAGGTCTTCAAAATTCTTAATCATTATGCATTCCCCTCCAAAGCCTTGTATTCTTCGACGATTTTCGGCACGGCGTCCACCGTCAGTTTCGGATATACCTTCCCGTTAATGGTAACGGCGGGCGCGATACCGCAAGCACCGATACAACGCAACGCGTCCAAGGTAAACAGCCCGTCGGCAGACGTCTCGCCCGGCTTAATCCCGATAATTTCAGAGAACTTGTCAATAATTTGCTGCGCACCCTTTACGTAGCACGCCGTCCCCATACATACGCCGATAACGTATTTCCCCTTGGGCGTAAGCGAGAAAAATGAATAAAAGGTAACGACGCCGTAGATTTCCGCAACCGAAATCCCCGTACGCGCGGAAATAATTTCCTGTACTTCCAAAGGAATATACCCAAATTCTTTTTGCACGTCGCTTAAAATCATCATGAGCGGCGTTTTTTCTGAAACGTATCTGTCGCAAATCTCGTTGATCTGCCGTACTGCCCTGTCCTGTAAATGCGCCATAGCGGCCTCCTTGGTTTTGTAATCGCGTGAATATACCCATATACACCCACTGTATATATCATATCATTATTTCATGAAAATATCAAGTGCATTTTTAAAATTTTATCCCGAATATTATCGCTAAATCGATAAATTTTTACTTATTTGGTTTCGGGCATGAAAAAAGGAACGGATGGCTCCGTTCCTTTGTGGTTTTTATCTAATTTTAGGTAAGACTCAAATCCAAATCGATATCGGGGGTAACTGCGTTATCGTTATATTCGTACGTGCTAAGGTCGGGATAACTAACCTCGCATTCGCCCACCTTAAACGAGATTTCCGTCGTCAAAGATTTGATCGTAGGATCCACGCTCATACCCATCGTCATTTTCACATAGGAAAGTTGGTAATCGGTAAACTCGATCGCGTAGAAGATGCCCATCATGTCCATCGTAACGTACAAATGTCCCTTGCCCTTCGATTGAATTGCGCAGCCAGGGATTTGCACGTCCGTAAGCGCCATGCTCTCGATTGCGACCATCATCTGGTTTTCGTAATTGAGCAAGGTTGCCATGATATCCAAAAGTCCAGAGAAAATGTTCTCCTCAAACGCTTCCTCTGCCGTTTCCCCTTCCTCGTTCAGATACGCCCACGTCGCCGAAGAATCGGAGTCAAACTTCCCGTTAATCGTGCCGTAAGTATGGCTATGGATCGCCTCGATTGCATTTCCTTCGCTATCGATATAGGCGTAAATCCCCGAAGTTGCACTCATGTTGCCAATTTTCGCTTTTACCGACCCGTCGGGATTATACTCGTAAGCAGGCTGGTCGAGCATCTGCGTCCAAGTATAGAGATATTTATCCTCTTTCGAATAGCGACTGCCCGAAGTCATCGAATAGGTCTCCCCCGAAGTAAGCGAGGTTGATAATTTCATCCAGTAGGTATATTCCATTACCGTTTCCGCGGTGATTTCTTCTTTTTCCGTTTCCATTTCGGCAAAGAACGCGCGCGCCTCGGCAGAGGAAACCACCTCGCCGTTTTTCTCGTCGATCACGACGCCGTTTACGGTGTTGTTATTTTTGTTTTCTTCTTCCGAGTCCCCGCAGCCTGCAACGGCGAAAATCAAAACACCCGCCAACGCAAACGAAAACAATTTCGAAACAAACGATTTCAACATAAAG
>JAZUCW010000161.1:0-10547 GCA_045639305.1 Candidatus Scatosoma sp. | reverse complement strand
TTTATGTACGTAATAATCGTACACCGCGCTGCAAAAAAGCGGCGGTTGCGAACGGTCGGCAAGCGTGTTCGCATTTGGCATATACCCAAGCGTATCGATAAAATACGCCATATTATCAAGGTTATTCTCCACCTGCTCGTCATGCCCGCCTATCATCAAGCCAAGATTGACAAAATACACGTCCCAATAGTACAAATCCGTGTACATGCCGCCGATAGACGGCGAAACGTACGGTCTAGGCACGACGAAGCCCCCACGCATCTCTTTCGGCGCGTGGAAGGTTTTCGTCCAATTCCTTGCGATATATTCTCTGACTTCTTTCATACCAAACTTCCCATGACGTCGTCTTCAAAATTCTCCGCAGTGGAGCACCCCGCCCCGCCGCAATAATCCGAATTCTTCATATAGATCGCGGTAATTTTATTGACGGGATCCACCCAAAAATGCGTCCCGTACGCCCCGCTCCAACCAAAGCTGCCCTTGGGCAATTTTCCGTTGTCGTTCGTAAACAACCTTACGCCAAGCCCCCAGGTTACCCCCGTTGCCTGCGTTGCAATATCCATAAGCTGAGGCGGGCAATAAGGCGTGTACATATGCCTTAAAAACTCCTCGCTAATCACCCGCTTGCCGTTGGGCGCAACCCCGCCGTTTAACAGCGTTTCGGCAAACGCCGAATAATCCTCCGCCGTCGACATTAATCCCGCGCCACCGCAATAATAGGTAAGCGGATTATCCCCGTAAATATGCTCGTAATCGTCAGGAGAGTTTACCGCCCTGCCGTTTTCGTCCAATCTATGCTTTTTGACAATCCGTTGCCATTGTTCTTTCGTAGGGGTAAAGGTCGTGTCCGTCATACCAATCACGTCGAAGATATTCTCCTTTACGTAAGAGGCAAAATCCATACCGCTGACGATTTCCACGATTCTCGCCGCAACGTCAAACGCCACGTGCGGGCCGTACGACTGCGCCGTTCCCGTCTCGAAAAACAACGGTTTGTCCGCAAAATGTTCTACCACTTCTTGCAAGCTCTTCTTTTGCCCTTCCGTCATCTTTGCGGTGACCGCAGTGATAATATCCCCCATTTCTATCCCGCTGGTGTGCGAGAGCAAATGGAAAATCCGAATTGGCGTTTCGCTTTTGTCTATAATTCTCAACTGCCCGTCTATCAACTGCGCAATCGGAAGCTTTTCATACCCTTGCAAATACTTGGTGATAGGGTCTTGTAAATCCAAATTTCCGCGCTCCGCCTCCAACAAAACGGCAAGGGTCGTAACCGGTTTCGTCATAGAGGCGATACGATAGGTGGCGTTGCGGGAAAGTTTCTCCCCGTTTACGCCGTTCGTTCCAAACTCCGCCTGATACACTCTTTTCCCGCCTTGGTTGATAAGGATTTGAGAAGAGGTAATCATACCCTCCTTAATATCCTTTTCGCTCCGTTTCGTCAAAGCAGCATGTAATTTATCAATATTCAAAACTTTCATAATTTTCCAAAAATCCTTTATTTTTAAACTTTTTGTATTGACGAATCCCTTTATTTATATTATAATAAAACAAAGGAGGGTATTATGGCGCAAGAAGTTAGAGAATTGAGATTTTTACACGAAGAGGTTGATTTTGCAACCCATCTCACCCACGATCGAGACACCTTTATCCATACCCACTCGTTTTACGAAATCTTTTACGTAACGGAGGGGGAGATTTTTCACGTGCAAAACGGACAAAAAACGCTGCTCCGTACGGGCGATTTATTCCTTTTGCGCCCCAACGATATCCATTCGTTCGAGCGTATCGGCGAGTGTACGCATAGAGATATTATCTTTTCAAGACCCTTATTTAAAAAAGGCGCGGATTATTTATGCCCTACCCTGTTTGATGAAATCAACAGCAGAATTCATCCCTTCCATCTCAAAATTTCCACCGAGCAAATCGGCTATCTTGAGAACCTTTTAAACTTTACCAAGTATATGTCGCCTAGCGTAGAAAAAAACAAGCCCTTCTTAATCAACAGCGTGCTTGCGCACCTGCTTGGGTATTTGTATCTTTCCGACCAACAAGAAAATCCGCCCTATCCGAGATGGTTTCAAGGTTTGTTAGGCAACCTAAACGATCCTGTCCATATCAAAGCAGGACTGCAAAGTGCATTGGCAGACGTCAATTATAATCAAATCTACGTCAACCGCGTTTTCAAAAAATATATCGGGATGACGATTGGCGATTACTTAACCAAACGGCGGATAGAGCTCGCCCAGCTTTTCCTCTCTACAACGAAAATGAATATCGCAAAAATCGGAGAAGAAGTCGGGTATCCCTATCCCTACCGCTTTAATCAAGTTTTCAAACAGCACGTCGGTTGTACCCCGAAAGAGTATAGAAAAAAGAATTCAAAGCCGAGTTAATCCACTGCAAGTCGATTAATTCGGCTTTTTTCTTTTTGCCTTTTATTTTACGAATTCAACCAAGACGGCTTCGCCCGCCTCTAAATGAACACCCAAATGCTGTTCGTTTCTTTCGTAGGTTTTGCCTCTTTGGATAATCTTGACGTCGTGGCTTGCATTAAAGTCCAAAATAACGTCTTGCGCCTTTGCATACGAATAGTTTACAACGTACAATACCGTTCTCTTTTCGTATTCGAAACAACCAACCAACGCCTCGCCGCGAACACCCTTTAACTGATGGAATTCGCCGTTTTCAATCACCATCGAGTTGCCTTTCAAATCGGCTTTCACCTCGTCGGAGGGGATAACGCCTACGTTATAGGCGTTCATCAAAATCTCGTCCACCGCCTTAACTTGCACGTTCGCCTTTTGCGCGTAATAGTACCACTCGTTTACGTTCCCGGCCGCGCCAAAGAACCCGTTTCTGGTAAAGTCGTACGTGCCGTTCGGCGCATACGCGAAGATTAAGGGCTGGAATCCAAGGAAATATTGAATCCCCTTAACCCCGCATGCAAGCGACGTGTTTACGTTCCAAAGGAGCTGTCCTTCGGTGGGGTAGGGCTCGGGCAACGACTCGAATTCAATCGCTTGGTCGTTCCATTGACCGCCTGCCTGGATAAACGCCCAATACGGAATACCGTATTCTTCCGCCATTTCCCTGATGATTGCAAGGTTATTTAAATACCCGCGGGCACTCTTGAAATCCCATACGTAATGATCCCAAGAAATATATTTTCCGTGTCCATCCCTAAAATATCTTCCTACGTATTCTTCGTAGGATACGTCTTCCTCACCAGACGTATATTTTAAGGGCCTTTCTTCCCATCTAGGAAGCATATTAACATAGGTCGAATATTGGTCGTCGAATTCTTCGTTAAGAATTTCATTAACCTTGCCGATATATTCAAGCTGCTCGTAATACGGTTCGTCTTTCGAATAAAAGCCCACGAAAGAAGAGTAATCGGTAAACTCTGCCACACGTTCTTTGATAACTTCCCTATCCACCTCTTTATATCCGTGCGTCATGCTTACGATTTCGTAATCGTTTACGTAATACCCAATCTTGTATTTTTCCGCAAGCGAAAGCACCTTTTTGATACTCTCTCTTGCCTGAGGATAACTTTCAGGACAATAGGTAAACAAGTTGATTCCCGCATCCGCAAGCATCTTGACGTAATACTCGTCGGTGAAATCAGGCATTAAGTTCCCGTCCTTCGAGGTGTTGGGCGTATACGGTCCGAAATAAAGACCGATAGGCATAACGTCCGTGCCACCGATAATATCGAAGGAATAGGTGTTTACCACTCTGTCGGGATAGACTTTATCGTAATCGCTCGTCGCCTCCTCACCACACGCGGAAAGCGCCAAACAAGAAAGACTCAACGCCGCCATAAAAAGGCTTGCTATTTTCTTTTTCATTGCTTTTTACCCCCTTTCTTGATTGCGATTGCCCCGCCGGCGAGCGTTATCATCGCCACGACGCCTACGGACAAGCTGCTGCCACACCCCTCTTCCTCAGGCGGGTCCGCCGTAAACAAGGTTTCCGCGCGGTTATCCCATCTGTCTACGTAGACGTAATCGGGTTGTTCGGGATATTTACTCGACTGGAATCCCACTTCCGTCAAGTTCGCGTTTTTGTCCTTGTTTTCCATCTTCAAATTGTCGATCCAGAAGTTCGCGCAGAAGGAGTCCATCCCGTTTGCGATATTGTTCTGCACCCAATTAAAATCGTCGCCGTACCCCCAAATCTGCACGTAGCCGATCGGCGTATAGCCAAGGTTGTATTCGAACAATTTTGCGTAACGGCTCTCCGCTTCGTTTTCGTATTTCGCAAAAACTTGCAATACGCCGTCGATCATTTCGACCTTCAAATTGACCGTTCTTTCCTTGCCGTTCCCGTCGATACCGTTTTCCACCGCAAAGAAGTTTTTTTCACCTGAAATAGAAGTACTCTTCAAGGAAACGAAGTTGTTCATCAAGGTACAAGTCATACCTATCGAACGCCCGTTTTGATAGGTAGGCATCATAAAGAAGAACAACGATTGCGCAACCGCAACGGAGGAGCTCGTCTTTACGGTCGAACAACCAATCGAAACCCCAATCCAGTTCGTGGCGGGCGTGATGGTATTCCCCTCCTCGTCCTTCACCGCCTGGCGTTGGATGTGCGGCATATCCACAGTCATCGTAAAGTTCGAATATTCGTATCTCGTCGAAACGTATCCCGTCGCCGTGATATTGTTAAACTTCAAAACCCCGTCTTCGCAAACGACGCATTCGGGCGTAAAATATCCATTATTTCCGCCTTCCGAATACAAAAGCGCGTTGTTAAACCCGTCCGAAAAGGTTTCGGTAAAATTCGAATTGGTAGGTGTATCATAGGTCGCCGCGCGCACTTCTGCATTGTAAATCTCTACGGAAGAAGCCGCGCTTTGTCCAAACCCGAAATAACCGCTGGAAAAAACGAGTTTTTCATTGTCGTGATTTAACAAGGTCTTACCATTGACCGACAAATACATACTCCCCGCCGAATAAACGTCAAAGCTAACAAGCAATTCTTCCTCGTAAGAGTAGGTGGACGAAGAAGTGTATACCACTCCCTCGTTTTCACCCGTAAAATTTTCGACCTTAACGCCAATTTCGCCGTTTTCATCGTAAAAGCAAATCGCCGACGCCGTATTTAACTCCGAATAGGGTCTCTCCAACCCAAACCCAACGTAAAATTCGCCGTCTAACTGCTCGGTTACCTTCAACGTAAATTGCCCGTTGATACAAGTTTCAATATCCATTTCCCGCAAATCGTTGGCAAGCACGACGCTGACGATTTTACTGTCCTCGTTCGTAATCTTCTTATCGAAAATAATCTTGCCCTCGCTATGGGAGATATCTCTCGTTTTGTACCATTTTTGATTAGAGAGTTCGTCTTTGTACATTTCCTCGGTGACGACCTTTTGCTCGGACATGCCCGCGCTAGCGGTAATCGTCGGGAAAAGACAAGCCGCACTGCCCAAGCAAACGGAAAGCCCGATAAGGGCAGCTATTCCCTTTTTTATCATTAATTTTCTCATAAAATCCTCTTATTATTTCAAACCAGCGTTGCTCAAATAGGTATTCCAGTTTTTATCAAACGTCCCCATTATCGAGTTCCAAACCGCGTCTGCCGACATTGCGCCCGATTGCTGGCTCATCGCGTTGACGAAGTTTACCCCACCGTATTCCATCAAGCCGCCTTGGGAGAACATAATACTTCTTCTGCTCTCTACTCTGCCAACCGTCGTATACTTCTTCGCAAACTCTGCCATCGTGCTTTCAAACGGCAACCAAGACTCGGTATTCGGTTCGTTTTCCGCCTTGTCAAAATTAAGAGGCAACGTGATGTGCGTGGTATTGTTCATAATCTTTTGCGCCTCGTCCGAATAGTAGAACGCTACGAATTTCTTTGCGCCTTCTTTTGCCGTTGCGTAATTAGGAATACAAATTGCGTGCTCGCTATAATTTTCCCAAATCAGGTTTCTTGCCTCGAAAATTCTTTCCCAGTCGCTCGCGCAAATCGTTTTTTCACCGATTTTATACGTTCCGTCGCTCTGCTTGATATCGTTGATTGCGATTTCACCGTCTACGACTTTGTCTACGACCTCGATAACGGCAGCCAACGTCGAATCGTTCTTTACGTCGGTCAGCTTATCCACGATGGCGCTGATAACGGGGGTTTGCATAATCGAGAAATTGCCCTTGGCTGCGCTACTCTTTTTCATTTCGTTGCTCATCCAAGCACCGTTACACATCATAACCGCCGTACCGTTCAAATACTTCGTCTGTTGGGTGGTATGATTACCAGAGTTCGAACCCGGCGCAATATACTGCGAATCGAGCAGAGTTTCCATTACCTTTAACGCTTCGTATCTACCGTCCTTCGTCTTCATAACCTCAAGGCTGGGTTTTTCCTTCGAACTACCCAACGCGGAAACGTCCTGACCGAGGGTGGAGAAGGTGTTGTAATAATAATCAAGCCCGTCGTATTGTGCCTGCCAAATATTATACGCGTGTTCCCAATACCCACCGTTGAAATGGATAAACGGCTTTATGCCCTGCTTGTTGTATTTCGTGTACAAGTCAAAGACGAGATTTCTAAGCTGGTCGGTCGTTTTGGGAAGTTCAAAGCCCTTCATCAATTCGGCGTTGTAGGTAATACCGCAAACGCCGCCGCCATAGGGCATCGTGTAATATTTCCCGTCGTAATAACGATAATTATCCAAAAGGCTGGATTTGATTTTTTGCGAAACCGACTTACTTTCCCCCTCGTTGACCATCGTCAAAACGTCGTCCAACGGTTCTAAATATTGGAAGAGCGCCGTAGAGGGCATCGGTTCGAAATACAAATCGACGCTGTTATATTTTGCCCCGTTCATAATGTTGTCGGGGATGGCGGTGTTGGTTGCCTCCGAATTAAAGTGTACGTTATATTCGGGATATTTCTTTTCGAACTCCTCAACGATTTCTTTTATGTATTCGTCGCCCATACCCGAACGCCAAAAGGTGATTTCGATATCCGTCGCCGTGTCGGGCGTTTCGCTTTTACAACCCGTTGCCATCGAACATACCGCCGTTAAAGATAACAAGCTAACTACTGCCGCTTTGCATATTTTTCTCATAATTTTTCTCCTTGTTTTTTATTCTTTAATCCCGCCGAGCGAAAGATTGCTCATCATGATATTGTTAAAGCAGATAAATGCGATTAAGGTCGGAATGGAGGATACCATACACGCCGTAAACAGCAAATCGATTTCCGAATCGTAAATCATTTCCAACTCGTACTGATAGATACCAACCGCCAAAGTCGGCAATTCGGGCAGGTACAACAGCTGCGCGTCGTAGCTGTTCCAAGCCCCCATCCAGGCAAGCAAGAACAACGCCCCAATCATCGTCATACTCTGCGGCAGCATAACCTTGAAAAACACCTGCCAATCGTTCGCGCCGTCGATAAACGCCGCTTCCGCATAGCTCCAAGAAACGTTCTTGTAAAACGCTGCAAAGAACATATACGTTGCGCCAAGCCCACCAAACGAGGTAATAACGAACAAATAGTTGTTCGTCAAGCCCATATTGAAAATCAGCTTGTACATCGCCCCGCCAGAGCTGTATATCGGTAACAGCATAACGACGAAGGACAGATAATAATAGGCTTTTGCGCCAAAGAATTTGTATTTCGTCGTTACGTAAGAGAGCATTGCACAAAACAGGATCCCAAACGCCGAAGGAATTACGGAGAAGTAGATACTATTAAAAGTCATCCCCAAAAAAGTCGTATCCGCTACTTCAAAGCTCGTAAATACTTCTATATAATTCTCCCACTGCGCTACCGCGGGAAAGCTGAAAAAGTCCATGGCTACTTCGTCGTTGATTTTCAACGAGTTCAATATGCCAAGATAAAAGATTCCTAAATAGGACAGTGCAAAGAGCGCAAACAGCACGAAGACGAACGCGTAAATAATCTTTTCCGAGGTGGATTTTCTGTTTAAAAATTGTATTTTCATTTTTCCACCCCCTTAATACTCTACGTCCTTAAACAATCTGTTTTCAATAAACTTCCCTGCAACGACCAAAATCATCGACGCCAGCGTAACAACGATACCGATTGCCGATACGTAATTGTACACAACGGATTCGGGGTTGTTAGAGAAGTTTCTGATTTGGATATATTGCCAAGCCGAGAAGGTTATCGTTCCGTTATAACCGCCTGTCAACAAGAATACCGCCCCAGAGCAGCCAAAGACTGCGGAAATCATCATAATAAATTTCAACGCAAAGGTCGGCCAAATCATCGGCAGAATAATCTGTATCAATTCTCTTACCCAACCCACGCCGTCGATACGCGCCGATTCGATAACGCCGTCAGGGATACGCGCAAAGGCGCCGCCCCAAATAATCATATCCCCAGGGAAGGACAGCCATAACATATGTATCCAAATAAAGATATTCGCAAAGCGAGGATCTGCAAGCAAGTCAGGCGCATCCGCCAACCCCAACAGATCCTGTACGAGTACGGAGATCGGACCGCCCTGCGTAACCAAGTTTTGGTATACCTTTACCGTGATAATCCCGTTGATGATACTCGGCAAAAAGAACAAAACTCTAAACGTTTTATACAAGGGAAGTTTCTTATACAAGAAGTACGAAACCACGAGTCCCCAAGGGAAGACAACGAATAGCTGTAATAAAAACGTTTTAAAGGTATTGGTAAACGCCAAGCTGATATCGTCGTAAGTATTTACGAGCGCAGACGAAGACGAATTGCCAAGCGCCTCGAAGAACATCTTGAAATTCTCAAATCCCCAATCTTTTTCCAGTCCGTCATAGCGATAAAACGCCATCATGATTCCGTCGAAATTGACGTACACGTAAAAGACGAGGAAATTTATCGTGGGCATAATGATAAAACTGAGAATAAACAACGTTCGTTTCCAGTTTCTCTTTTTACCCTTTAACATAGCTCCCATTTTTATTTCTCCATTACAAAAATTCCTTCGCCAACACCAAGCGACAGCACGGTAGAACCATCAAAGCTTTCTTTTACAATCTCTCCGTTCTTGTACACCGTGAAGTTCGCAGCTCTTTTCCATTGCAGACGAAGTGCAAGCGTTTTTTGTTTCGACGTGTCTTCCACGTTGACAAACATAAATCCTTCCTTGCCGTCCGCACCTTTAAAGCAACCCACCAAACAACGCCCGTCCGTTTCTACGCTTTCCAACGTTTCAAACGCCTTGAAAGCGTCGCCGTTTTGACGATGAAACAACCCGTTTTCGTCTTCTATGGTAGAATCTACGCGCAAGCATTGTTCCCAAGAAAGACCTACCAATTCGTTTTCAAAAGGCTGTAACTCCCTATGGATTTTTTGTGCGTAAAACCATCTTTCCGTGGGCGCCCCCTTATCGAACATACCCGATTGACGTTCGAAAAACTCGTCTGATTTTGGCGATTGATAACAGAAATGGGAAAACCCCTTAGACCCGTACGCAAGATACGTATAAATTTGCAAGCGCATATCTTCTTCGGTCGGCGTACGATCGTTCCACCATGAAAGCGTACCGCCAAACGCCATGCTCTGGATAAAGAAGTGCGGTTTCAAGTTATATTTTTTCGCCGCCTTTACCGTCGCTTCTACGTCCGTAAACCAATCCTCGAAAATATAAAACTCGTTTTCCTTGGTCCGTCTTAAGGGATAATGGTCCATGGAAAGCCATCCGCCTTCTCCCTCCACTTCGTATACCCATCTTGCAAACGTGTCTACGTAGCGAGGGTAATCTTTCATAATCTCCTCGCAAGGCACGTAGCTTGGATATAAGTTGATATACGCTTGCTTGTCAGGATAATCCTTCTTCAACTTCAAAGCAATCTCTCGCAAAGGTTGTTCGTGCGTATACAACGGCTCGTCGAAGAGATTAAAGGCAACGACCGCTTTGCTATCCTTTAACGGATTTTCAAACAACACCGAGCCGTCCAGTTTGTTCCGTCCTTCTAGCACAACGGAAATCCCGTACTTTTCGCAAAAGGACACCGCCTTTTTTTGCGCTTCAATCTCCTCCGAATATTCACCGTTTAAAAATATGGCGTTAATTCCGCAATCCAAAAGCTGTTTATAATTTTCTTCCGTTGCAGGCGGTACCTGCCATATCCCTATAAATAACTTTTCGTCCTTCATTTCTCTAACCTAAATTAGTTTTTAAAATACAAAATACTAACGGCGCAATCCTTTTCCGCCTTTAACGAAGGGATGATATCCCCGCGCGTATTCATAACTTTATAACTATATCCTTCCTTTGCAAAGTTCGAGAAATCAATCTCGTCGCCTGCGGTTGCTTTGATAATACGCTCTTCGCCCAATACGGATACGGTAATTTTTACAAATTCTTCTTTCTCTGCTTGCACGAGGGTGTCCTCTTCAACGATTTGTTCCTCTTCCGCCTTTTTACCGTCTACCGTCCAAACCCAATCTTCGCCGAGGGCGTAGGGCGCTTTGATTGCCAAACCGCTCTTGATTGCGAAGGTCTGTTTTTCAAACCCGTACGCTTTGAAAGTAACAAAGTGCATACCCTCATAGCTAATTTCACAATCGAC
>JAZUCW010000160.1:0-1775 GCA_045639305.1 Candidatus Scatosoma sp. | reverse complement strand
CGTATACGCGCCTTTTTCTGCGAAGTGTACGTTTTCTGCGCCAAGCTTAATGTTGGTGCCCTTCAACGCTTCGCTAACTGCGGGAATATCGATAGCGGGAACGCATACGACAACGTCGCAGTTTGCTTCCGTAACGAGGGGAGCGATTGCTTTAACAAGCGCAACGCCTTCGGAAGCGGTATTGTTCATTTTCCAGTTGCCTGCAATAATAGGTCTTCTCATAACTATATACTCCTACGTGTATTTTAATATTTTCTTAGTTAAACGCAAGGAAAGGGCAAACGCGTTGCCCTCTTCTTACAATAATTTTTATTTGTCGTTAAGACAAGCGATACCGGGAAGAACCTTGCCTTCGAAAAGTTCGAGGGAAGCGCCGCCGCCCGTGGAGATGTGGCTCATCTTGTCTGCAAAGCCGAGTACTTGAACCGCTGCTGCGCTGTCGCCGCCGCCGATGATCGTCGTAGCCTTGCCGTGAACGTCTGCGAGTGCCTGTGCAACGGCTTTCGTGCCTTCGGCGAGGATGGGGTTTTCGAATACGCCCATAGGACCGTTCCAGATAACCGATTTTGCCGAGGCAACTGCTGCGGCGAACAATTCTTTGGTTTTAGGACCGATATCAAGACCCATCATATCGTCGGGAATATCGTCGCTTGCAACGACCACCGTTTCAATAACTGCGTCGATGGGGTTAGGGAATTCTTTTGCCGCAACGGTATCCACGGGAAGAAGGATTTTCTTGCCGAGGGAGTCTGCTTTTTGCAGCATTTCCAAACAATAATCGATCTTTTCGTCGTCTACGAGCGAGCTACCGATTTTGCCGCCTTTTGCTTTAAGGAAGGTGTACGCCATACCGCCGCCGATAACGAGGGTGTCGCATTTTTCAAGCAAGTTGGAGATAACGTTCAGCTTGTCCGCAACTTTTGCGCCGCCGAGGATTGCTACGAACGGTCTTTCGGGGCATTCCAAGGTATCTGCCATTACGGAGAGTTCTTTTTCAATAAGGAAACCGCAAGCCGCCGTCGTTACCAAGCCTTCTTCCACGATACCTGCCGTCGAGGAGTGGGAGCGGTGCGCCGTACCGAACGCGTCGTTTACGTATACTTCGCAATAGCTTGCAAGCGCCTGCATAAATTCGGGGGTTTTCTTTTCTTCGCCCTTGTGGAAACGAAGGTTTTCCAAAAGCACGCATTCGCCTTCTTTACAAGCGGCAACTTTTGCCTTTGCATCTTCGCCGATAACGTCGCAAGCAAAGCTTACTTTGCCATCCAAAAGTTCATTAAGACGCGCCGCAACGGGAGCAAGGGAAAGTTTTTTAACGTCTTTCTTTGCTTTTTCAAGGAATTCTTCCGTAGCCGCTGCCTGTTCCGCTTCGGGAAGAGCCGCTACCTTGCCTTTTTCTTTTTTGTTGAGTTCGAGCTTCGCATCAAAAACGTTGTGGGGTTTGCCCATGTGCGAGCAAAGCACTACTTTTGCGCCCTGTTCCATAAGGTATTTGATGGTGGGCAACGCGCCGAGGATACGGTTTTCATCGGTGATAACGCCGTCTTTCATAGGGACGTTAAAATCGCATCTGACTAAAACTTTTTTGCCTTTTACTTCAATGTCTTTTACGGTTTTCTTATTCATAGAATTGAGAAATCTCCTTACTTAATTTTTTTCATACGTATATATAATACCCAATTTTTTTCCTTTTGTCAACCTTATTGGAAAAATAATCTAAAAAATAATCTAAAAAAAGTAAAAAAGATTTATTTTTTTGATTTTTCCGGAGAGCC
>JAZUCW010000159.1:0-1987 GCA_045639305.1 Candidatus Scatosoma sp. | reverse complement strand
CCGTTCCTTCCCGCGGGTTGTTCGGGTATAAGAGCGAATTTTTGACCGACACCAAAGGGCAAGGGATTATGAATACGACATTCTATTCGTACGAGCCCTATAAAGGAGATATGCAGCGCAGAAATACGGGTTCGCTCGTTGCGTTTGAAACGGGGGACGCGGTTGCGTACGGTTTGTTTAACGCGCAGGGCAGAGGGAATTTGTTTATCACGCCCGGTACGCCCGTGTATCAAGGTATGGTCGTTGGATATACCAACCTTGCCGACGATATCAACGTCAACGTTTGCAAAACCAAGCATTTGACGAATACCCGTTCTTCGTCCAGCGACGACGCTTTGACCTTGATTCCCGTCAGCAAAATGAGCCTTGAAGAATGTCTTGAATTTATTGCCGACGACGAATTGTTGGAGGTTACGCCCAAGTCCTTGCGTATCAGAAAACGGATTTTGGATAGCGAATTGCGCGCGAAAGCTCGCTTTAAGGAAAAGAACAATAAATAAGCGTTTCAGGGTACCGTGTACGCGATGAACGCAGTTTGATGCGGTTTAAAAATGCGAAAGATTTATATTTTTGATTTAGACGGTACCTTGGTGGATTCGATGGGACCTGCCGTAAAAAAGGTATTGTCGCTGTTGGAGGAATACGGCGTTCCCTACGGGGAGGATATCGTAGAGAGATTGACGCCGCTAGGCTTTAAAGGGATTGCCAAGTATTACGCCGAAGTCCTCGGCGTACCCCTTACGCCCGCAGAGATATACGCAAATTTTACGGAAAAGCTGACTGTTGCCTACTCGCAGGAAATTCCTTTAAAAAGAGGGGTAGCAGAAGCCTTGCGGCAATTAAAGGAAGGCGGCGCAAGCTTAAACGTTTTGACGGCAAGCCCGCATATTTTCACCGACGCATGCTTGAAAAATAACGGCGTATTTGATTTGTTTGATAACGTTTGGTCTGCGGAGGATTTCGGGTTTTTAAAATCGGATGAAAGAATATATCTCGAAGTCGCAAAGCGGCTTTCAGTGCGCCCAGCCGATTGCGTGATGGTGGACGATAGTATTCACGTAATCCAAGCGGCAAAACGGGCGGGGATGTATACGATCGGCGTATACGAGGAAGCGGCAAAGGGGCACGAAGCGGAGCTTCGTCGAGTTGCAGACGAGTACGTAAAAGACTTTTTCGGGTTATTAACGATGGAATAAAGGGCGGGGGTGAGTGCCCCCGTTTCTTTTTTTCTTATTACGCGCGCGACAATATTATATATATTATACGGCGTGTGCGTAAATACATAGGTATAATAAAGGAAAAATATGGAGATACTTGGCTAGGAAAATCCATCATAAAGACGAAAAAAATTTTTTAAAAAAGTTGTTTCAAACGCTTGACACAGGGTTGACGAGTGTGTTATTATAGTTAGGCTGTGTAATAGCGCGTGTATGGGTTGATGCGGGAAGTTACTGCAAATCCAAGACAGAAGCCGTCTTGGCAGATAATTTCCGTTGACAAAAGTGGGAACTCGATTCCTGCGACTAACCGAGGCTTTGCGTAAGAACGCTCGGGCAAAAAAAGAGTGTTTTTATTTTGCAAAAAGACTCGATACACACGGATAGGTTGATACAGCGAAATAAAATGTTAGTATAAACTAAAAGGAGTAACAAAATGGCAGTACAGAAAATCAGAATTAAGTTAGCGGCATACGACCACGAACTTGTAGACGAAGCGGCAAGCCGCATCGTTGAGACGATGAAGAAGAGCGGCGCGAAAATCAGCGGTCCTATTCCTCTTCCCACGGAAAGAGAAATCGTAACGATTCTTCGTTCCCCGCACAAATACAAGGATTCTCGCGAACAGTTCGAAATGAGAACGTATAAGAGAATCATCGACATCTATTCCCCCAATGCAAAGCTTCTTGACTCGATCCACCTCCCTGCAGGTGTTGACATCAAGATCAAGCTTTAATCACAAAATTGCCGAGAAATACTTTCAAAGGTAT
>JAZUCW010000158.1:0-25994 GCA_045639305.1 Candidatus Scatosoma sp. | reverse complement strand
TATTTACGAAAGAAAAAGAGGTGCTTTATGGTCAGCGAAGAAAAATTGGTTATGGTGATGGACTATATCCGTAAATTCTCCGAAGAAAACGGGTACACCCCTTCCGTGCGCGAAATCGGCAAGGAATGCGGTATAAAATCAACGGCTACCGTACACAGTTATTTGGCAAAATTACAATCAAAAGGCTATTTAAGCAAAGCTACCAATAAAAAACGCTCGGTAACGATCGGAAAAAGCACGGGCGTATCCATTCCCCTGATCGGTACGGTTACTGCAGGGCAACCCGTCTTTGCCTATGAAAATTACGAGGATTATTACACCTTTCCCGCAGGCGAATTCCGCGGTGAGGATCTCTTTATGCTGCGCGTAGAAGGTACTTCGATGATTGACGCAGGGATTATGAACGGAGATAAAATTATCGTACGCCGCGCACAAACGGCGGAAAACGGTGAAATCGTTGTTGCGCTCGTGGAAGATTCCGCAACGGTAAAGCGTTTTTACCGTCGTGACGGAAAAATCGTTTTACACCCCGAAAACGAGCTGTTATCCGATATGATTTTTGAACCCAACGAAGTATCCATCCTTGGCAAAGTCGTTGGTTTAATGCGTAATTATCGCGCTTAAATCTTTATTTATAAGATAAACCCCGAAGCTTTTACTTCGGGGTCGTTTTTTTTATAATCCTTTCAAATAAGCGATTTCGCTTTCGGTCAAAGGACGGATTTGCCCTCTATCCAAGCCCGTTAATTTTAATTGACCGATGCTGATGCGTTTTAAAAACTCCACGTTTTTGCCGATTGCTTCGAACATACGGCGAACTTGACGATTTCTGCCTTCCGTAATCGTTACGTGGACTTTGGTATACGCTTTGTTCGTTTCTACGATATGCGCTTTGCACTTTTTCGTCAATACGCCGTCCAATTCTATCCCCGAACGGATCGGATTAAGGTCTTTTTCCGTCAAAGTCCCCTCAATACGCGCCATATACGTCTTTGGAATTTCCGTCGTGGGATGGGTTAAACGAAAGGCAAGATCTCCGTCGTTTGTCAAAATCAGCAACCCTTCCGTTGCGTAATCAAGCCGTCCAACGGGGAAAACTCTGCCGATTCCTTCGGGAAGCAAATCCATGACCGTTTTTCTACCGCGGTCGTCGGAAACGGTACAAACCACACTTTTAGGTTTGTTCATGATATAATATTCTTCTTTCTTTTCCTCAGTGGAAAGCAAACGCCCGTCTACGGTAACTTCGTCGCCCTCTTCGACGTTCGCGCCAAGCGTCGCCGTAAGCCCGTTAATCGTTACTCTCCCTGCCGAAATCATTTCGTCTGCGTGACGACGGCTTGCAATCCCTTTGTCTGCTAAAAATTTGTTAATTCTCATAAGTTTGCCTTTTTCTTTATATTTACTATTATAGTTTATATAAATTCCCCGAAAAAAGCAACCGTTTTGCAAGATATATTTCCACTTGCCCGACAATTTTCTCTTTCTTTTTTGTTTTTTTTGCAATCGTTTTAATTTCTATCAAATCCTTTTCTTCTTTTAAAAGCGGATAATATAAATCTTTTTCCGCTTTGCAAGGAATCTTCTCTTTCCCTATCTCTACGAAAAAACGTTGCTCTGTATCCAATATCTTTTCATAATCATACGTTTTAAAAGCGTCGTCTAAAAGTTTTGTAGACCGCTCGTAGGTCGTAGGACAATTTAAAACACTGCAAACCAAAGTCATTCCCTCGCGCTCGGCTGCGGAAACTAAACACCGTCCAGCCTCTTTCGTGTAGCCCGTTTTTACGCCGATTGCCCCGTCGTATTCGCTAAGCATACGGTTTTTGTTCTTCCAACCCCGTTGCGCATAGTATTTCGTCGATACGATTTTTTTAAAGGTCGGATTTTTTAAGGCGTAACAGGTGATTAAACTTAAATCCCTCGCCGTCGTATAATGCCCGTCCGCGGGCAACCCATGCGGATTTTGAAAGGAAGTATTAAGCGCTCCTGCCGCCTGCGCCGTTTCGTTCATTTCCGCGGCAAACGACGGCAAATTCGGCGCACATTGTAACGCAAGCGCCGCCGCGCAATCGTTACCCGAACGCAACATCAATCCGTACAACAAATCCTCGATTGTATACACGTCTCCTGCCTTTAAATATACGCACGATCCCTCAATCCCTACCGCTTGACTGGGAATAATAACTTCTTCGTCCAACTTTTTACATACCCTTAAAACGGTTGCCGCCGTCGCAATTTTCGTCGTGCTTGCCATCGGCAGTCGTACGTCTCCCTTTTTTTCGTATAAAACCCGACGGCTGTTTAGCTCCATCACGCACTCTGCTACCGCTTCCGTAGCCGTAGCAGAAGAAGTGTTTGCCGTAACGAAAAAAAAGGGCAACGGCGATAAAAAGCAAAGCAAGGGAGCAAAGGCAACCGCGCTAGCGATTTTTGCCCGAATACTCATTCGTCTTTAGAAAGGACGTCGCGCACGATTTCTCCTGCTCTTTCAATCAGATTATCCAAAGGCTCGTCTGTTAAGCGCAATATCTTACAGGATTTTCCATCGTCAATGATAAAGCCCATCGGTTTCATACTGACCACAGCGCCGCTGCCGCCTGCAAACGGAAACGCGTCCGTTTCTTTTACGATTTTTACGTCGCCGTATTCACCTCCCCCCGAAAGATTACCAAGCGTAACCTTAGAAAAAGGAATAATTTGAAATCCGCTCGCCGTCGTGATTGGTTTTCCCATTACCGTATTCACGTCTACAAGCTCGTCCAGTCTTCCCAGCGACGAATCGATTAAGCTGTTGATTTTTTGATTTTTTTCCGCCATAATTCTTTAATTTTCTCCTTGATAAATTTAAAAAGCGCACAAAGTAACATCCATAAAGTAAATCGCAACGTTACTTTTAAGGAAAGGCGTAATACGTCGCCGTCCGTCAGCCAAAGGTTGTTTTCTATTTTGTTTTTCTTGCCGCCTTTGCTGAAAAAATAAGCCCGCAAAACTGCGTGTGCAGTCGCAACTGGCAGAAGATATTCGGCGCCCGTTTCCGTCGTTAATATAAAAGACGATAGATGGAAGGTACGCATAAAAGAAAATTTCTTGCGCTTTTTATCGACCTCAGAATAGGGCAATAAAAAGGCTTTCTTTTTGGATACGTGAATAGCCAAACCGCCTTTATACGTAGCGATATACCCCCCAACAAGCCGTAAAAAACCGAATAAGCGCAAGGAAAAACAAAATTTTCGCCTATTCATATCGTAATGAATATCTACCGTCAAAAAAATCGGTAAAAACAACTGCACGACCGTCATCACGAGGCTAAAAATTTGAAATGCCCAAAAAAACGACCTGCCCATATCTATACTATGGGCAAGTCGCTTGTTTTCTATGTATTTTTTTATTATTGGATCTTAATTATCCCCTCTTCGATATCCTTTAAAAAATCAGGCAATTCGAAACCTTCCACCGACGGCTTTTGCGGTTCTTCCGCAAACTCCGTATCGTTTTCAGGGTCGTATACGTCCTTTTCGTAGAGATAATTGCTCGTATCCTCATCTGTTGCGCTAAGTTCTGCGATTTTGCGCATCAAATCTTCATAATCGGGCAGCTCGGCAAGCGATTTCAATTTGAAACGCTTTAAGAAGTTATCCGTCGTCGCGTACTGTACGGGTCTGCCCGGCGTATCCTTTCTGCCGCAAGGCGCAATCATATCCAAGCTCAATAAGGTTGTAATGGCGTAGTCGCTGCTTACCCCACGGACCGTTTCCAATTCCCCACGGGTAATCGGCTGTTTGTAGGCGATAATCGCCGCGCATTCCAAAATCGTTTTGGTGAATTCTTTTTCACGAATCGGCATCAAGGTAGACGCTACGAGATCTTTATAATCGGGATTGGTCGCAAGCTGCAATTTATGATTAAACTGCAAAAGACGAATCCCGCAATCGTCCACGTATTTCTTTTCCAACTGACGGATTGCCGTATCCACTTCGCGCTTGCTGACCTCTAACTTTTCACGCAATAATTCGATAGGCACGGCGTCGCCTGCCGCAAACAAAATCGCCTCAATTATATTCGTCAATTTCTCCAATTTCTTCGTCCTCTCTTCTATTGGGATTTTTCTTTATCGTAATGGTGGAAAACAGTTCTTCCTGTTCCACCAAAATAAACTGGTGTTTCAAAAGTTCTAACAACGCCTGAAACGTCGTTACGATTTCCGGAGTCGAAGACGCGTCTTCAAAGAGTTCTTCAAACTCCATTTTCTCTTTTGCCCCTACCCGTTCGCGAATATGTTTAATTTTATCACGTACCGTGTAGACGTCTTTAGGGATTTCACGGGGCGGCGGCGAGGCTTTCTTCTGCGCTTCCAAACGAATCATCATCTTGGTAAACGCGTCCATTAAGCCGTCTAAAGTCAAATCCTTGTACTGGACTTTTACCCCCGTTAAATCTTTATCGGGTTGTTTGAAGAAATACCCGACCGTTTCACGTTCTTTCAGCTTTTCCGCTTCTTCCTTAATCATCTTATATTCTTCCAAAGCGGCGATAAGCTCTTGCTCGGGGTCGTCGTTTTCGACGTAATAATCGTCAAATCCGTCGTCGGGCGGCGGCAACAGACTGCGCGCTTTGATATCGATAATGGTTGCGGCGATATTTAAATATTCGCTTGCCTTTTCCAAATCAAGATAAGGCAACCCTTTCATATATGAAAGGAACTGTTCGGTAACGTGCGAGACGAAAACGTCCTTAATTTCAATTTCTTCTTGCTTAATTAAATGCAACAACAAATCCAAAGGCCCTTCGAAATTTTCCAAAACGGTAGTATAATCTACTTCCGTTTCGAAATTTTTTACCGAATCAATTGTCAGTTTCTCCTTTTCCATTTCTGCTCCTTATAAAATCCGAACGGCTACGTCAAACAAGTCCCAAAAGGCGGTAATCGGTCTGCCGATAAAGTCTTTGGCAAAATGCATCACGTATCCAAAAATATCCAAAACCGCTAGCCCTGGAATCATTCTTGCCGCATAGCTAAATAACATCAAGCCCAAAAGTATCCAATACCCATACTGGCGTAAAAACCAATAAACTTTGCCCCGTCTTGTATTGAAGGCGTCCATAATGCGGAATCCATCCAAAGGATATACGGGCAAGAGATTAAACACGCAAAAACTCAACGAATACAAATATAAACAGGCAAAAATAGATTCGATAAAAATCTGCCCGTACGTACCTGCGCAAAGCGGCGAAACGTATTTAAGGATCACCCAAAGCAACGGATAAAACAAAAAAGCCATTAAATAATTGGTGATTATCCCTGCCGCAGAGGTCCAAAAAGAACCCCATTTATAATTTCTAAAATTGTAAGGATTGACGGGTACGGGTTTTGCCCAACCAAACCCCACGAGGGCGAAGGTTAAAATTCCGAACGGATCAAAATGTTTTACGGGATTTAACGTCATTCTGCCAGAAAATTTCGCCGTGGGGTCGCCGCATTTATACGCAACGAACGCATGGGAAAACTCGTGAAAGGTAATAACGACGATTGCCGCAAGCATTCCTGCCAAAATTGTCAATACGTATTCTATCATCATAAATCGATTGTAATATATCCCTCTGATAATTCCAAGTCAAGCCTGTGAAAAACAAGAAAATTCCTTGCTTATTTCGTCGTTTTTTGCAGTCTTTGAGGGATGACGTCGTTACGGGTTAAATCCTCGTAGGTCTGCGGCCGTACGATATATTCCGCTTGCCCGTCTTTTACCAAAACGGAAGGCGGGATTTTATTGCGGTTATAATTTATTGCCATCGAATAATTATAAGCCCCCGTAGAAAGCACGGCGAGAATATCCCCCGTTTCTGCCTTGGGAAGTCCTACGTTGACGGCAATTAAATCCCCGCTTTCACAACATTTCCCTGCAATGGAAACGAGTTCCGTATTCTCTTCGTTTGCTTTATTTGCCAAAACGGGCGTATATTTCGATTGATACAACGCATAGCGCGGATTATCAAACATCCCCCCGTCCACGGCAATATACTTTTTTACACCGGGAATATCTTTAATCGCCCCAACCGTATACAAGGTAATCCCAGCCTCCCCGATTATCGAACGACCGGGTTCTAATAAAAGATACGGCAAAGCAAGACCTTTTTCAGCCGCTTTATTCTTTACGGCGTTAATCAACGCTTCTAAATATTCCGCATAGCCTTCGGGCGGAATTTTACGATCCTCGTCGGTATACCAAATCCCGAACCCACCACCGATATTTAAGGTTTTTAAGGCAAACGAAAGCTTTTCTTTCATCAAAGCGGCGAAATCCATACATTTTTCTACCGCCAAAACGAAGGATTGCTTTTCAAAAATTTGCGAACCGATATGGCAATGATACCCCTCAAGAGATACGTTTTCTTTCGTCATTGCGTACGCCGTAATCTTTTCCGCCGTTCCGTCCGAAATGGAAAATCCGAACTTGCTGTCCGTAGTCGCCGTTTGCACGAATGCGTGCGTATGCGCTTCTACCCCTGGGTTGATACGAAGTAGAATTTTTTGACAAATCCCGCGTTTTTTTGCCTCGGCGTCGATTTTGTCGATTTCCGAATAGGCGTCTGCTACGATACAGCCAATCCCTGCGTCCAAAGCCTCGCCGATTTCATAATCGAGCTTGTTGTTTCCGTGCATATAAATACGCTCTGCAGGAAAGCCTGCCTGCAAGGCGGTATATAATTCCCCGCCCGAAACGACGTCCACGCCGATATCTTCCTCGTCTGCAATGCGATAAATTGCCTTACAAGAAAATGCTTTTGACGCGTATAATACAAGCCCGTTCTCACCGTAATGTTTTTTAAGCGTATCCCGATAGGTTGCCATCATTTTACGGATATACACTTCGTCGAATACGTACAAAGGCGTACCGAAATTTTTTGCAAGTTCTACGCAATCCGCACCGCCGATTTCCAAATGCCCAAGCTCGTTTATTTTTAAAGTTTCTCTTTCGTTCATCTTCATTTTCTCACAAAATAAATTTATAAATTTATTGTAGCAGATTTTTCATAAAAATGCAAGATTTGAAAGGTATATTTTTACGGAAAAATCCGCCTTTGCTTACTTTTTGCAAAGACGGATTGCGTTTTAACCGTTCCACTCGCCAGCGATTTCCTGTATACGGTCAAAATAGGTGGCTTTTCCTACGTTTTCCGCAGCAAGCAAATCGACTACGCCACGTTCAACGCCCCCTTTATAAACGACCAATTCTCCTATCTTTTCCCCTTTTTTAACAGGCGCTTTCACTTTTTCCAGTCTCGTTTCCACCCGAATATCGCTTTTCTCTCCACGCTTAACAAAATCCCGCAACGTGGAAGCTGCCACGGCGTTGATTTTCGTTTTCTTTCCCCCGTCAACGCATGCTTTCTTTTCCATCACTTGTCCCGCATCAACGATAAGCGGCGAAGTATAATTGGCAAAAGCATAATCGAAACTCGTGCGTACGTCGTCAAAGCGGTTTGCGCTGCTTTCCTCGCCGATCACAACGGAAATCACTCGCATATTATTGCGTTTTGCCGTAGCGGCAAGGCAGAACCCCGCTTCGTTCGTAAAGCCTGTTTTCCCCCCGTCGCAGCCCTCGTAAAAACGCACCAATTTGTTCGTGTTCGTAATTTCCGTATACCGACCTTTTGGATGCGCAAATTTATCCATCCAAACTTGTCCAAATTGATGGTATTCTTCGTGTTTTAATAAAGCTTTCAACATCAATGCAACGTCTTTTGCGCACGAATATTGCGGGTCTTTTGGCAACCCCGTACAATTCGCAAACAACGTATCGTTCGCCCCAAGCTGTTTTGCCCGTTCGTTCATGCGCTCGACAAAAATGCTTTCACTCCCTGCAAGTCTTTCTGCCATTGCCACGCAACTGTCGTTTGCCGAACAAACAACGATACTTTTTATCAATTCCCGCACGGGATATTCGGCGTTTGCCTCCAAAAATACCTGCGAACCGCCCATAGAAGCCGCACGCTCGCTAACGCAAACGTTCTCCTCCATTGACAGCGCACCGCTCTCTATCCCTTCAAACGAAAGCAAAAGCGTCATAATTTTACACATACTGGCAATCGGTAAATGCTCCGTTTCCGCCTTTGCGTAGATAGGCGTTTCCGTCAAATATTCCATCACGTACGCGGATTTTGCGCGCAAAGCAAGGTCTTCCCCCGCCTGCTGCACTGTCGTTGTAATACTTGGCTCCGCACTTACTCTTTTTGCGATAAAACTCGTAGTCGCACTTCCGCAAAGCACGGTTCCTAACACTACTGCACCGATAATTTTCAACTTTTTTCCCATATTTCCTCCTTCTTTGTACGACAGCATTAAATTACTATGACAAACATAATAATTGTGTCAGACATACTACTCACAAAGCATCGTTGCGATATCAATCCCATACCCACGCGTAGGATCGTTTAAAAATACGTGCGTTACCGCCCCTACCAATTTTCCATCTTGTAATATCGGACTGCCGCTCATACCCTGCACGATACCGCCCGTTTCTTCAATTAAAGCCTCGTCGGTAATCTTTATCACGTAATTTTTATTTTCTCTGTTTCGTTTGTCTACTTTTACGATCTCTATTTCGTATTTTTTCGGACAATTCCCTTCCACAGTGGAATAAATATACGCGTTTCCAGGTTTTACAAAATCGGACGTTGCCACGGCGCATTGTAAGTTCTTCGTTTCAAAGGTTTCGCTTATTTGCCCGAAAATCCCGCAATTACAAAGCTTTTCCGCCTGTCCCAAGCGTTTATCAGCAATAAACATACCGCGAAGCTCGCCCGCTCTTCCGCGCACGCCCTTATTTACCCCCACGATATCACACTCGTAAACCAAGCCGTTGGAAGCGGAAACGTCTATTTCGCGCTTATTTTCCCCCTCAACCGCATGACCAAGCGAACCAAAGCGACCGCTTTCCTTTTCTATATAGGTAACCGTACCGATCCCCGATACGCTATCCCTAACCAAGACGCCTATACGAAATTTGCCCGTACTTTTATCTTTTATAGGAGTTAATTTAACGCTTTTTACGTCACCACCCCGTTTTATTTCTAATTCTAAGGTTTTCTCTCCGCATTTATTGACGATTTCGTTTAATTCCTCCACGCTTTCCACTGAGATTCCGCCCGCTTTCGTAACGACGTCGCCAGAGCGAAGCCCTGCACGTCCAGCAGGCGATAACGTTCCATCCTCCGTAAAAATCTCACACGTACCGATAATTCGCACTCCGCCGGTTTTTAACGTAAATCCCGCCGACATACCGCCTACGTAGACGATTTTATCAGACACAGCCGCCTCCGCCTTTAGGGAATCGTTTGGATACAAAAACACCCCACAGAGCGTCGAAACGCCTAAAATAAAAACACCCAACTTGCGCATAGTTTCCTCCGTTTAGAAGATACTTTGCGTAAATTGCGTGCTTTTTATACTTTTTTATTCAATTTTATAGGGAATCTTTATAAATTTCCGCTTGTTTTAAAAGCTCCTGCGCGTGCTTGGTCGCAAACTCTTCTCCCTCCTCGCCGCCAAGCAGCCGTACGATCTCTTTTACTTTCGCAGCTGAATCCAGCACGGTAACGTTCGTCAAGGTCTTTCCGTCAAGTTCCTGCTTTTCAATCAAGAACTCCTGATCGCTCATTACCGCAATCTGCGCCAAATGCGAAACGGCAATTACTTGCGTTCCCTTGGCGATTCGAGCCAGTTTTTCCCCAACGACTTTTGCCGTTTTTCCACTAATCCCCGCGTCAATTTCGTCAAAAATATAGGTGGAAATTTCATTGACGGACGAAAGCTGCGTTTTTATTGCCAACATAAATCGGCTCATTTCCCCGCCGCTGATAATTTTTCCAAGCGGTTTGACAGGCTCGCCCGCATTGGCGGAAAAAAGGAAACAAATTTCATCCAACCCGTTGCCGCTTGCCCGTCCTACGTCCGATTGGCTATATTCTTTAAAATCAATTAAAAACTGTGCGTTGGGGATATTTAAACTCTTTAATTCGTCGATAACCCTCGAACAAAACCCTTCCGCACCGTCCTTTCTAACCTGGGTAATCTTTTGACAAATCGCAAAGATTTCCTTCTCATTTTTCTCTTTCTTGCCCATCAAGGACGAATACTGCCCTTCACAATCGGACAACAATTCGTATTCTGCGCTGATTTTTTCTAAATATTCGTCTATTTCCGCTTTATTCGCCCCGTATTTACGCTTTAAAGTACGAATAACGTCCAGCCTGTTCTCTATCTCTGCCGCCTCGTTTTCGTCGTAATACAACTCCTCTCCCATATCGGACAGCGTTTCGCCAACGTCTTCCGTTTCGGAAACAATCTCCTCCAAACGAGACGAAATCTCCTCATAACTTTCATCTAAACGAGAAACCGAGCCAATCGAACGATGGGCGATGCGCAAACCGTCTAATACGCCTCCTTCACCGCGCAACGCAGAAATCGTTTCCTGCAACGCAAAAAGAATTTTTTCAAGATGCATCATTTTATTGCGTTTTGAAAGCAAAGCCTCTTCCTCGCCTTCCTTTAAATCCGCCGCTTGAATTTCGTCGATTTGAAAACGCAAAATATCCAAACGCCGTCCGCGCTCTTTCTCGTCGCCGCCAAGAAAAGCTATCTTTTCCGCAATTTCTCGTCTTTGCGCCAATCCCTTTGCCAAATTCTCTTTTAAAGGCGCCAATTTTTCTTGAACGACCTCGTCCAAAGTCTTTAATTGATTGCTTTCTTTTAAAAGAAAAAAATGTTCACTTTGACCGTGTACGTCCATCAAGGAATCGGTAACCGAGCGCAACATTGTCGCCGTAACGGTATTTCCGTTTATTTTTATCGCGTTTTTACCGTTTTCGGAAAATTTACGGGAAATAATAATCTCACCGTCCGTTTCAACGTCCAATTCCCGCAAGGCCTGCACCGCCCTCGAAGTTTCCGGCACGAAAAATTCCGCTTTTACCAAACATTCCGTTTCCCCGTAGCGGATCATTGAACGGTCGGCTTTTGCACCCAACACGAAATTGACGGAATCGAGAATAACCGATTTCCCCGCCCCCGTTTCGCCGGAAAGGACGTTCAAGCCCCTGCCGAACTCTATTTCCGCGCGTTCTATCAACGCCACGTTTTTAATAAGGAGTTTCGATAACATTTTTTATTTAATAAACTCCGAAATCTTATTAACCACGGTTTGTGCGGCTACGTTATCCAAACAAACGACCAAAAGCGTATCGTCGCCTGCAACCGAGCCAACGATTTCTTCGTGGTTGAGTTTATCAACGACAGCGCCTGCGTTAGCGCCGTTTCCCGAAAGCGTTTTCACAACCACGAGATTTTGCGCCGCCTTCACGGAAATAACGCAATCACGGAACAGATTCTTCATTTTGGGGGAAATCTCACTCTCCCCATCGTTGATATACGCGTAGCGGTATTTCTTTTCAATCCCCGCAACTTTAAACAAATGCAAATCGCGGATATCGCGCGAAATCGTTGCCTGCGTAACGACGTAGTTTAACGCGTTTAATTCTGCGCAAAGCTCTTCCTGCGTTTCAATTTCTTTATGTGAAATAATTTCTAAAATTTTCGCGTGTCTTGCCGATCTTAACATATGTACACCCCTTTTTTATTATCCGTTTAATTTGTTTCGTACCCTAGCAAAAAAATCTGCATTTTTCTTGGCGGGAAAATCGGCTGTAAAAGGAGCCTTTTTAATGCAAATCTCCTTCCCCGCTTCCAACGTAGCCACCACTCTGCCATCCGCCAATATCATGCCTTTACCGCCCTCCGTACGAACGATAAACTCGTCCGTATCCGAAAACACAATCGGGCGTGCGCGCATGGAAAACGCGCAAATCGGCGTCATCATAATAACGGGCACCTCCGGCGTCAATATCGCCCCGCCTGCCGACAACGAATACGCCGTCGATCCTGTTGGCGTACATATCAATAACCCGTCGCCGCAAATGGTATCTTTGCCCTCTTTTGCCTCCAATTCTAATCGCAAAACCTGCTTGCCCGTCTCGGAAAGCCATCCGTAATCTCGCTGTATTGCAATTTCGTTTAAGGCATAATAGGTTTCACCGTCCACCTCTAACTGCAACAAACTGCGCTTGACAATGGGACACTCTCCTTTTTGCAGGGAAGAGAGCAGCTCTTTAACTTGCTCTCGTTCATCCTTTTCATATTCGGTTAAAAAGCCCAGCGTTCCGTAATTAATGCCGATAATTTTCGTTTTCTGCTGCGCAGCAACGACTGCCGCGTGTAAAATTGCACCGTCCCCGCCCAATACAAGCACGACGTCTACGTCTGTAATTTCGCTTGGCTTAACGTAGGAAACGGTTTCATAGCCCAGCCCTTGCAAAAACGTTGTCAATTCTTCCATCGTTTGCAAAGTTTGTTTTACGGCAGAATTACCAAGCACTCCTATTCTCATCGATTTTCTCCTTCGTTTACTCCAATAAACCCAAACTGTTCTTTTTAACCAGCCGTTTTACCGTTTCGATTAATTCCTCGTCCGATTTTTTCCCTTTTTCAAGAGGTTTAATAAACAACACGTATTCGATATTCTTCCCTTTTCGTATCGGAGCATTGACGATTCCGTGGGCGTATAAACAACTCTCGCTCAGGTATTTTAAGACGTTTTTTACAATCCCAGCATGCGCAGAAGGCGAAACGATACCGCTTTTACCAATATGCTTTTTCTCGCATTCGAACTGCGGTTTTATCAACACGAACGCCTCGCCGTTTTCTTTTAAAATCTCCTTGATTACAGGAAAAATTAAACGCAAAGAAATAAAACTAACGTCTGTTACAATACCGTCTATTTCCTCACAAAAATCGCTTTTTTGTAGATACCGCGCATTGACGTTGTCCATCACGACGACCCGCTTATCTTCTAACAAGGAAGGATGCAGTAAACATTCTCCCACGTCCACGGCGTATACCCTTTTCGCCTCGTTTTGTAACAAACAATCGGTAAAACCACCCGTACTTGCGCCAATATCCACGAACACTTTTCCTGCCGCTAAAAAGGAAAATTCTTTGATCGCACGGTCCAATTTATATCCACCGTTCGATACGAATTCTTCCTTTGCGCAAAGAAAGGCAATCCCTTCTTCGTTTTCTATCTCCGTTTTCGGTTTTATAGGTTTTCCGTTTAATAATACCAAGCCCTTTTCAATGGCTTCGGCTGCCTTCGTTCGAGAACCGTATTTTTCCGCAAAAAACTTGTCCGCTCTCATAAAAGAACTTCCGATAAATAATTTTCAATCTCTTTACAATCCACGCCGTATTCGCTTTGTAAAGCGGAAACGGAGCCTTGCGGGATAAACTCGTCTCGATAGGCAAAATTTTTCACTTTGCAAGCTTTGTTTAAACGGAGCAATTCCCTATTTACCATCGAGCCGAAGCCACCCAAGGCAACGTTGTCTTCCATCGTTACGACATATTCGCTGTCCATTGCTTGCAGCATTTCCGTATCCAAAGGCTTTACAAAACGTGCGTTGACGATATCAAAACTCTTTCCCGTCTTTTCCAAGGCGTTCAAGACTTTCATTGCAATAATCAAACAGCGTTCGCCTGCAGCCAAAACCGTTACTTTTGCATCCTTCCCCTTGTGTAGATATTCCCATTTTCCCGCCTCAATCGGCGTTTTTTTAATACTTTCAAACAGGACTCTACCGGCACGGGGATAACGAATCGCCAAAGGATGGGAATACGTTGCGCTAAAATGCAACATTTCCCGTAATTCTTCGGTATCTTTCGGAACAGCAATCGTCATGTTCGGGATTAAAGAAAGATAGGACAAATCGAATACCCCTTGATGCGTTTCGCCGTCCGCACCAGAGATTCCCGCACGGTCGATACACATCGTAACGGGCATATCCTGCGCGCAAATATCATGGATAATCTCATCAAAAGCACGCTGTAAAAAGGTTGAATATATCGCGTAATAAGGCTTTAATCCCCCTGCCGCCATCGACGCACAGAGTACGGACGCGTTCTCTTCGCAAATCCCAACGTCAAAAGCCCGTTCGGGATAATTTTTGAAAAACTCGCTAAGTCCAAGCGCTTCTTTCATCGCCGCAGAAACTACGGTAATGGAAGAATCGTTTTTCGCCAAATCACACAACGTTTCCCCTAAAACTTCCGAATACTCCTTTTCTTTCGGAGCGCCAACGGGGGGTACGCCGTGGGTGTTCGTGGGATGATCTTCACTAAATTCATAGCCTTTCCCTTTTTTCGTTGCGATATGCAACAGCACCGACCCGTTTTTCAACATTTCCTTCGCTTGCGCAACGCAGTCAAGCATTTCGTCCAAATCGTTCCCGTTTTTTACCCCCACGTAGGAAAGCCCAAAGCTTTCCAACAAGCGGATATTTTCTTCTTTGCCGTTCTTTTTAATATCGTCTATTATGTCATACATACCACCTACCGTCGGCGATATGGACATACCGTTATCGTTGAGGATAATCAAAACGTTCGTGTTTAAAATTTTTAAACTACTAAGCGCTTCGTAAACCAAGCCGTTATTAAACGAGCCGTCTCCGATATACGCAATTACGTTGCGGTTTTCCCCTTTTAAATCACGAGCTTTCGCCAAGCCGATCGCCGCCGAGACGGAGGTACCTGCATGTCCCGTGTCATAGCAGTCGTATTCGCTTTCATTACGCTTTGGAAAGCCCGAAATCCCGCCCGCTTGGCGAAGCGTAGAAAATCGTTCGAATCTACCAGAAAGCAATTTGTACGGATAACATTGATGCCCTACGTCGAACACGATTTTATCGTTTGGAAAATCGAACGTATAAAAAAGCGCAACGATAGACTCCACCGAGCCAAGATTAGAGGCAAGATGTCCACCGCAACGGGTAACCGTGTCGTAAATTACCAACCGTAATTTATCACATAAAACGTTTAACTCGTTTTTCGAATACTTTTTAATTTTTTCAGGCGATACGTCTTTTAACATACTTTTTATCCCGCCTTATTTATAAATTTTAGTTACTACGCTTTAAAACGTACTGCACGAGTTCTTTTAAGAACTCCGTTTCGCCGTCGATTCCTTCCAGGACGGCAAGGCAATCCTTTGCGCACATATCCGCACGCACCTTTGCCCCTTCCAACCCGTAAAGCTTTACGTAGGTAAGCTTATTTTCTTTTTCGTCCTTACCCACCGTTTTTCCAAGTTGTTTCGAGTCGCCCGTAACGTCCAGAATATCGTCTGTGATTTGGAAAAGCAGCCCTAACAGTTTCCCGAATCGTTCCAACGCAAAATAAGCCTTTCCGCTTAAAATCCCAACGATTGCCACGGGTGCTAGCAACAGTTTTCCCGTTTTATGCTCGTGGATATACGCAAGCTCTTCCTCGGAAACGTCCTTGTTTTCCTGCGAATAATACAAGTCGGCGGATTGCCCGGCAATCATACCGTAAACCCCCGCACATTCGTTTAAAAAACTTGACGCATGTACGTATTTTTCGCCCTTTACGCATTGGTTAAAACAAAGAGCATACGCTTCGTTTAAAAGCCCGTCGCCCGCCAAAATCGCATTATCTTCCCCAAATTGCTTATGGTTGGATAACTTACCGCGCCGATAATCGTCGTTGTCCATTGCAGGCAAATCGTCGTGTATCAACGAATACGTATGAATCATTTCAAGCGCCAAAGCGTACGGTAACACCTCTTCGTGCGACAACGCCAAAACGTCGGCGCAAGCCAACGCCAAAACGGGACGAATCCGTTTCCCCCCGCTCATTAGGCTGTACAACATACTTTGCCCTAAAACTTCGGGTTGGGTGTGTAACTTGTCCGCGTATGTATTCGCATACGTTTCAAATTCGTTTACGTATCGGTCGTATAAAAGATTAAAGTCGATCACAATCTTTACTCCTTAAAAGCCGTCCTATAAGTATTATACATCAGCATGGTAACCGTCATAGGCCCTACACCGCCGGGCACGGGGGTAATAAAGGAAGTCTTTTCCTTTACGTTTTCAAAATCCACGTCCCCACAAAGCTTTCCATTTTCGTCGCGGTTCATCCCCACGTCAATCACGATAGCGCCTTCTTTTACCATGTTTTCTTTAATAAATTTTGCCTTACCAACCGCAGCAATCAAAATATCTGCCGTACGGCAAATGGCGTCCAATTCTTTCGTTTTGCTATGACAAATCGTTACCGTTGCGTTCGCGTTCAACAAAAGCATTGCCATCGGTTTACCAACCGTTTCACTACGCCCTACGATAACGGCGTGCTTGCCGGTAGGATCAATCCCCTCTTTTTCAAGCATCTTCATAACGCCAAGCGGAGTGCAAGCCGCAATCCGTTCTTTGTTTTGCAACAAGAGCCCCAAATTTTGCGCGGAAAATCCATCCACGTCCTTGCTACAAGGAATATGCGCAAGCGCCGATTCAAAGTTCAAGTGCGCAGGCAAGGGCAACTGTAATAAAATACCGTCTATCTCTTGATTTTCAGCAAGCGAATCTAAAAGGGTTTCCAATTCTTCTTGCGTAGAAGAAACGGGCAATTCGTATGCGTAAGAACGAATCCCCAATTCCTCGCAAGCTTTTATTTTATTCCGTACGTAAATACGAGAAGCAGGGTCCTCTCCTACGATAACGACAGCCAATCCCGGTTTTTTTTCGGATTTTTCAATTTTTTCCTTTAACTCCGTCCGTAACTGCGCAGACAAAGCCTTTCCATCGATAAGTTTCATTATATCCCCGTTTATTTATTAATAACTCCCGAAAGAACGCCGTTAACGAAATCCGCGCTCGTCTCCGTTGAATATTTTCTTGCAAGCCCCGTTGCTTCGGAAACGGATACAACGGGAGGAATATCGTCAAAATAGCGAATTTCTGCCATGGCTATCAATAAAATACTCTTATCCGTAGGATTGATACGGTTTTCTCTATAATGATGACACGCGTCTTCAATCCCCGCAATCAGTTCCGCCCGATGTTGTTCCACCGTCGACACCAATTCCGAAGCGAAAGAAAGATCGTCTTCATTTTCAAGAATCCCAAATTGTTTGTATATTTTTCTCTTTAAAGAATCCATACAATCACTGTTAAATTGTTGCGCGAAAATAATATTCAGCGCTGCTTCTCTGGCTGCATTTCTCATAGTGCTCTCCGTAAATACCGTTTACTACAAGGAAAACCCCTGTGCTTACACACAAAGGTCTCCTTTATTTTTATTCTTCTTTTTCACCTTCCGACGCAGCCGCCTCGCGGTTTTCTTCTTTTTCTACCGCCGTAGCCCCGTCACAAAAAACCACGTCCTGTACGTGAACGTCTACCTGTGCAACCTTATAATGGGTCATATTTTCCACACTCTGTTTTACAGATTGCTGAATTCTATACGCCAATTCGGGAACGTTATAACCGTATTTTACGACAACGGAAACGTCTGCGTACACGCCGTCCTTTTCAATATACAGCGAAATCCCGCTTTTTTTGCCCTGTGCAGGCATCGTGCCTTCCACTTCTGCAACGGCAAGTTCGACAATATTTTGTACAATCCCTGCGTTATAGACGATTTTTCCGCTCTGTTTGTCGTTAGACGTTAATCTAATATTGGACATTCAAAAAGATCTCCTTGCTTTCATTATATACATTATACCACATCTTTTTGAATATTTCTACTGTTTGAAGGATATTTTTTATACCTTTTTTCAGCTTTCTGCATACACGGGCATAATAATCACGTTTCCAGCAACCACACCCGTTTCATTTTTCATCATATTATAGATGGAAAGCGCCGTATCGTAATTAAGCTCGGAAGAATTTATAAAGACGTTAATGTTATCACTTTCCGTGGAAACGGACACGACCGCGTCCGAAAATCCTAACGATCTTACCAAATTTTCTAACACCAATTCCTTTTCCATTGCCGCAACGATATCCAACTTCTTTTCCGTTGCAGCCTCGTACTTTTCATCTCCTTCTTCATAGAGAGCAATCACGCTATCCAGTTGCACGATTTCCTCGTTTCTAGTCGTCGTACGTTCGGCACGGTAGGTCGTAAAATAATTTGCCGTCGTTACCCCGCCGTCCTCCACGGCAGCCGCCGTCGTCGTGCTTGCAAACACGAAATTGAAGATCGCCGTAACGGCAAGCAAAAGCACCAAGGAAGTCATCACGATAATTTTCTTTTTGTTCGACATAAATTTATCTCCTTATTCTTTTTTTAAATACACTTTAACTGATTTTTGCGGAATCCCAAGCGCCGTCGATACCGCCTCTCGAACGTCCACGACTACGGAAAACCGATCCGCCCCCTCACAGACAACGACTGCGCCTTGCGCCCCGTCCTCTGTTTCGTATACCATAACGTTCGCTTCCCCCACCCCGTCTATTTCCTGCAAAATACGGATTACCTTACCCTCCGTCTCGCTTACTTCTAAAGAAGTCGTTTTCGAGCCGCCCCCACCGAATAACCACCAGGCAAGGAACAATAGAATTGCTGCAAAGAGACAGAACAATAAAATTTCTTTCGTTTTACCGTTACATTTGGAAAAAAAACCCATCCTTCCGCTTTTTGCGGGGATATCCTTAGCATTTCTATTCAATCCACACCTCACTGCCATAAGCATTTGCCAAGTATTGCCCGATTTCTTTTTTACTCTGTTTTGCAGTTTTGTCGATACAGAAGACTTGGATTTGCGTGATTTTTAACTTTTCACCTTGATAAATACCGTATCCGTCCTCGGCATTCTCCCACTGCAAGCGCACGTCGATTTGCGCGCTATATTTTTGCTCTATCTCCTTTTCAATCAAACGCTCCGTTTCCGTTATGCGCATAGCACTAACATACTGTATGTACGACTCGTCCTCTTCTATGCCTATCTCGTGAAAAATCCCCGTTTTATTTTTTTCATCCGACAAATCGCCTTTTGCAAAAAAAGAAATAATAGGCGAAACAATCGTCAACACGCAAGCAAGACGGGCAACCCCTTTGATAACGGACGAAGTTCTACCCTCGGGGATAATTGCCGTTATAACCGCTGAAATCAATACTGTACCAATAACCGCCAACACGTATCCGTTCAAAACAAAGCCTCCGTACAGCACACCATCAATACAATCGAGAGAAAATACAAAAACGCCGTAATCAACAATCCCGCCGTACAATACTGTAAATTATCCGCCGTTTCCCCTAAAAAATCAGAAATTCGACTATCGCCAAACGGTTGCGTGGTTGCTGCAACCAAACGCAGCATAAAGGTAACGCAAATCAGCAAAATCAAAGGCTCAAACAACACGGAAATCATCATGAAAATACTCATACTGCCCAGCGAATTTTTTATCAAAACGCTACCTGCCACCACCAAATCAAACCCACCCGACAAAAAACCGCCAACGATGGGGACTCCGTTCCCTATCGCGTATTTTGCCGCGCGGCGCACCACGCCGTCGTACGTCGCCGAAGTAATCCCTTGCACGGTAAAGAACAGTCCAAAAACCGAAGCGCAAACCCCTAAAATCCATTTGTTCATACTCTTAAAAAAAATTGCAAATTTACCGATTTTTAACTCTTTCGTTAAATGCCCCGCCATAGAAAACGCCATCATCGTTACCGTCAAAGGCAATACGACGTTTTCAATAATCGTAACGATTGTCGTAGAAAAAAATCCCACGGCAGGACGGCAAATCGCAGCCGAAACCGAGCCGCCGCTTGCAGAAAGCAAGGTTAACATAAGCGGAAAAACCACCTGCATTTGCCTCGTCATTGAGGACACGCCGCTAAACGTTTCTTTAAAACATTCAATTAGTACGGCAAGCAAGGGTATCAACGCGGCGGCATAAGTAATTAAAAATATCATTTCCGAGGAAGTATTGCTTGCCGCAGAGCTTTTTAGCATCGAAAGCAACCCCGAAAGCAAAGCAATCGCCGTAATGCAGGCAAACGCCGGCATAATTTCCGCTACTTTTGAAAAGAAAACGTGCAACAATCCCTCGAAAAACGAGCCGTAGTCCATTTTTCCGCCCTGAACGTATGCAAGCAAGCTTTCCCCAACGTTTTTCCCTTCAAAACCGTTTAAGGTATTTAAATACGCCTGCAATTCTTCCAAATCAAGGTTTTCGATTTGACCTTGCAGCGAATCGCTTAAATTTTCATAGCTTTCCTCTGCTTTTTCCTCTTTTAAACCTTCCGCGCTTACCCGCGTATCGGCAGAAATCCCGCACAACGGAAAAATGCATAAAATTATAAAAACTATTTTAAAAAACAAAGTGTTTTTTCGTTTTTTCGTCGAGCGTAAAAGACATTTCATGCGAACTGTAAAAAACTTTTAATCATGTTTATCAACCCCTCCAAGACGGGCACGGAAAGCAATACTATCGTCAACTTCCCCGCCAAGACCACCTTGTCCGCCACCGAATTTGACCCGAAATCGTTTAAAATTCCCGCCCCGAACTCGGTGATATATCCAACCCCAACAATCTTTAGTAAAATTTTTATCAAGCCGTTTTCCACGCCCGTAAGTTCCGCCAAAGACGTGAACAACGAAAAGGTGTCTTGCAAGGCGTCCACGACGAATAATAAAATAACGATAATCCCCGTAACCGTTACAGCAAAAGACAATTCAGGCTTTGTCGAGCGTAAAAGAACGGCAGTGATCGCCGTAACGAACGCAATGCCGATAATCTTAAAAATCTCCGTTTCCATACGCTATCCTTTTCTACGTCAACCCGAAGATTTCCCGTATCTGCGTAAATAAATCCCCCACCATACTAACGACAACCGCCAATACGATGACAAGTCCTACGATACTGACCAACGTCGCAATATCGTCTCGATCGGATTTTTTTAAAATTTGACAGATTACCGTAATGATAATCCCGATTGCCGCGATTTTAAAAAGAATGGTAATATCCATTTTTCCTCCCGTCAAAGTATGAGAATTAAAATCAATAAACCGCATAAAAACCCAAGTTTAACGTATAAATCCGCATATCTTTTACAGGTCAATTCGGCTTCCGCTTGCAACTTTACTATCCCTTCTTTCGCCGCAAGGCAATACCCCTTTTGCGAACTACTATCCCCTTTCCCAAACATTAAAAAATAATCTTCCACCACCCGTTTTTCTTCCTGTTTTAAAAAGGAATATTCGGGATTTTCAAGAATTATATTCGTCGTTCTCCCCTCTGAAATCCCCGTAAAATATTCCTCTAACAAACGGTTAAACTCCCCGCGGTAGGCATAATGCGCAATAAATTCCCCAATGGGCCGTCTATAATAAGACACCTCACTGATAAACCGTTCGTTGAATTCTTTAAACTGGATAAAAAACTCTCTTTTTTGCCTATATTTACGAGCCAACAAATATCCGCAAAAGCTGGTAAAGGCAACCGTTGCAACCCCAAAAAGGAATTTTATCAGCATTTCACCTCTCCTTTCCATCTGCCCCGTAAATTGCCCGTATCCGCCCAAGCGCTCCTTCTTCTAAAAGCACGTAACGCTCGAACACCTCTTGAAAAGGCTGCGGAAGATACGCAAAACTCGAAAAATGCGCAGATGCAACCACCGAAACCCCCGCAGAAATCGCCTTTTTAACCGCCTCGCAATCTTGCAAGGAAAGCTCGTCCGTGATAATAATTTCAGGGCGCATCACACGTATCCCCGCCTCAAACGCGGTTGCTTTATCTGAAAATTTCATTACGTCGCTCGTTAATCCCGTATCACCCATCGCAATTTCCCCACGCTCGTCGCAAATTAAGAGGTTTTTCCCCGTCTTTTCGCAAAGAATCCGCGCCAAGTCCCTTAAAATCGTCGTTTTCCCAAGCCCTGGAGAGGACATAATCAACGTACTACGTACTTTGTCTGACATACAACTATGGTAAATCTCCTGCCCCGCCCCGTAGATTTCATGCGGAACACGAATACAAAGCGAAGTATAATTTCGAACGGCATGCGGTTGACCTTTCTCAAAGACGTATTCCCCCGCTATCCCGATTCTTTCTCCGTATTCCCCCGTGATAAATCCCTTTTTCATCTGTTCTTCCACGGAATATATCGAATATTTCCCCGCCTTAAACAAGCAATCGGCTATATCCTCAATATCACAAAAAAGGGCTTTTTGCGGGTGCTCCACCATTCCGTACATTCCCAAATACCGATATTCTCCCGCATAATTTATCCTTACGGGTTTTTGGGCACGCAAACGAATCTCGTACACGTAACGCAAATTTAAGTGCGCTATCCCATCTTTTACATTTTGCGGTAAAAACTCAAGCATTTGTATACTATATGCGACGGCTTGTCTATATAGAACAAAAAAAACACCCCTTTACGGGATGTTTTTCTTTTCTTTTATAACTTATTTACTGTAATCAAACAACATTGCCGCCGATTTCTCTACAAAATCGGATAATTCCTCGGGCGAAAGCTTCTTATAGGAAAGCATCGCCAGATAATAAATTTGATTGACGATAAACGCCTGCTTTTCTTCCGTCTGATTTAAAATGCCCGATACGACGGGATTCGTCAAATTTAAAACCAAGGTTGCATTTTGCATTGCATCCGATTCACCCATGCCGTAGAATCCGTTCATCTCCGACATTCTACGCATAAATTCGTCCACATTTACGATTGCAGGAAGTTTACCACTCTTAAACCGCTCCGCTTTCACCTCGATATTTTTATTGACGAGATGGGTTTTGAAAAGCTCGACAAGCTCCTTTTGCTCTTCTTCCGAGATGCTTTCTGCACTCTTTAATACGCTATCAATATCCGCGTCGATACGCACGAAACGCACTTTTTTCGGGTTTTTATACTCGATATAGCTAAGGAAATGAGGATCTACGAGCGTTTCGCAGAAAATCGCATCCAATCCAGCATCTTTATACATCGCAATATATTGCGCTTGCTGTGCTTCATCGGAAACGTAGTACACCGCCTTGGGCTGTACGCCGTTTTTCGCGTCTTCCTCGCTGACGTCTTCTCCAAAAAGCTCCACCATAGGCTTGTATTCGCCGTTTAAGTTCTTAAAGACGATACTCTTTTCTACCTTTTGATAGAATTCCTCGTCTTTGATACACCCAAATTTGATAAAGGTTGCAATGTCTTTCCAGCATTTTTCAAAGCGTTCACGGTCGTTATTGAACAATCCCGTCAATTTATCCGCAACCTTTTTCGTGATATGCTTGGAAATTTTCTGCACTTGTCTATCGTTTTGCAAGAAACTTCTCGAAACGTTCAAGGGAATATCGGGACAATCAATCACCCCGTTTAAGAGCATCAAGAACTCGGGAATAACCTCTTTGATATTATCGGCGATAAATACCTGATTACAATAGAGCTTTACCTGCCCTTTTTCCAACTGTACCTGCTGCTTTTTCAACTGCGGGAAATACAAAATCCCCTTTAAACGGAAGGGATATTCCATATTTAAGTGAATCCAAAACAAAGGTTCACTAAAATCCATAAAGGCTTCTTTGTAAAACTCTTTGTATTCTTCCTCCGTGCAATCCTTCGGGTCCTTTAAATACAGCGGCGTAGTATTATTGATTGTCTTCTCGTCCTCCTTCTTCGGGTTTAAATAAACCTTATAAGGCATAAACGAGCAATATTTACGCAACAACTCGCGAATACGGTATTCTTTTAAGAACTCCTCTTCGCCTTCCGCTATATGCATTACGATTTTCGTACCGCGCTGCGTTTTTTCTATTTCGGAGAGTTTGTAGGTCGAATTTCCGTCCGATTCCCACTTTACTGCAGGCTCGCTTTTATAGCTCTTCGTATAGATTTCCACCTTGTCCGATACCATATACGCCGAATAGAACCCCAAACCGAAGTGCCCGATAATACCGTCCCCCGAAGCGTTTTCGTATTTTTGCAAAAAGTCTGCCGCTCCCGAAAACGCAACGTTGGCAATATACTTTTCCACTTCTTCCGCCGTCATGCCGATACCATTATCTTCTACGGTCAAAGTCTTTGCTTGTTCGTCTACGTACACGTTGATTTTATATTCCTCTTCCGTTGCCGCCGTTTCGCCCATATCCGCCAATTTTTTAAACTTCGTAATCGCATCTACGCCGTTGGCAACAATTTCACGAAGAAAGATATCTTTGTCCGAATACAGCCATTTTTTAATAATGGGCATCATATTTTCACTAGAAATTTTAATTTTACCTTGTTTCGCCATAATGGAAACTCCTTACAATTTAATTAACGATTATATATAAACAAAAAAGCCTGCTTTTAATCGAATTAAAAACAGACTTTTTATTTTTTATGAAAAGTATTTACGCCTAAAACAATCAGGAGTTCTTATTCAACAAATCCGCGATGGATACGCCGCCCAAACCGCCGTCGTGCCATTCGGTAACTTCGTCAGCAGGCTTTGCTTCTCTGGGCTTTCTTACTTTTTCTTTCACTTCACCGTCTTCAGCCTTTGCTGCGCGGGGCTTTCTTTCCAAGTTTTCAGGCTTGGGTTCAAGCGCTTTGATGGAAAGCGTCATCTTCTTTTCAGCGCAGTCAAGTTTCAAAATCTTCGCGTCGATTTCTTGACCAATCGTAAGCGCCGTCGTAGGATTTTCAAGGAATTCGTGAGAAATCTGGGATACGTGTACAAGACCGTCGATACCTTTTTCAACTTCTACGAACGCACCGAAAGGAACGATACGAACAACTTTACCATGGATAACGTCGCCTTCTGCATATTTTTCAGCAGCGAGTTCCCAAGGCTGTGCCTGCAACTGCTTGTAGCCGATAGAAACTTTCTTTGCTACTTCGTCAATCTTCAATACTTTGAATTCGTATTTCTTACCAATTTCAAGAACGTCAGCAACCGATTTAACACCCGTCCAGGAAAGATCGGAAATGTGTGCAAGGCAATCGAAACCGTTTACGGATACGAACGCACCGAATGCGGTTACTCTTTCTACCTTACCTTCTACTACGTCGTCTACGTGGATAGAAGCGAAGAATTCTGCTTCTTTTGCAGCCTTAGCAGCTTCCTTTGCCGCTCTTTCTTCTTCGAGGATTACACGCTGAGAAGCAATGATTTCTTTTCTTCTCTCGGTCTTAATTTCGATAAGACGAAGGCGAAGCTTCTTGCCAACGTATTTATCAAGTTCTTTTACGTAACCAGCACGAATTTCACGTGCGGGAACGAATACGGTATAAGAACCGAGTTCCGACGTCAAACCACCTTTGTTGAATCCGGTACATACGACTTCGAATTCTTTCCCTGCTTGAATTTCAGCGATAGCAGCTTCTTCTTCTTTTACCGCTTTGATTTGCTTTTGGGAAAGCTTTACGGGGTTTACAGCAACAACCATAAGTTCGATTTCTTCGCCCAATTTTGCGTTAAAATCGTCTTTATTGTAAACTTCGCAGTCCACTTCTTCTTTGTCAAGAATTACTTCCTTCTTTGCAAGGGGAAGCAATACTGCAACACCCGAATCGTCCGCCGACGAGATCGTAGCCTTAATCAACTGTCCTTTTTTGAACTTGGGTTGACTGTCCATATTCGCAACGACTTCTTCCATGCTCGTTGCTTTTGCTTCTGTTTCCATTTCCATCTTTAATAGAACCTCCTGAGTTTGCGCGTTAGGGGTGCTAGCACCCGTAACAAAACCTACCTTTTTAAATCTTTTGATTGTTTTATATTCGAGATCAGCTGCGCAAGGTAAACGAAATACGTTAGAACAATGTTTCGTGCAGATATCGAAAAGCTTGTTTGTGTTGCTGCTGTTTAAGCCTCCGATAACCAACACGGCGTCACATTCCTTCGCCAATTCGCGCGCCTCGTTTTGCCGTCCTATAGTAGTATAGCAAATTGTTTTAAAAACTTCAACTGTTTTTCCACGGATATTATTAAGATTTTTAATAATTTTTTCAAATTTTTCGTCGGAAAAGGTTGTTTGAGCGACTAAAACGCAATTTTTGCCTTCCAAAACGGAAAAATCGTCCGTTTCCGAAGAAAACACGTGCGCGCTGTCTTCGCACCATCCGTTGAGCCCGACGACCTCGGGAT
>JAZUCW010000157.1:0-3671 GCA_045639305.1 Candidatus Scatosoma sp. | reverse complement strand
CGCGCACGGCAGCAGATACATGCAAATCAAAATTCCTCAAAGCTATCAAGACGCGCTTGAAGGCGATATCGTTTTGGAAGTTTTGGAAGGCACGAAGTTTGAAAACCAAATCCTCGATTATTCGAAATTTATTTTGAGAGCGGGTATGTGGGTGCCTTATACGGAGCCTTCCGCAGTAAGCTTTACGAAGATTAATTGGAACAATATCGGCTATGCTCCGTTTGAAGGAAAGGCGGGCGTATTGCTTGCGTTCAATACCAATCTTTCCAAAGTGCAACGCGAAATTGACGGCGGTATTCAGTCCGCGAACTTCGCCTCGACGGTGGGTGAAAACATTTACTTAAACGGCGTAAAATTATCCACCTTGCCCGGCGCAATCGTTGCGTACCACTCGCAGAACTTTATGTTCGTCTATGCGGACAACATGACGACGTACAGAACGCTTACGATTAAAGCGGGTACGGTTATGTTGGACTCGGTTCTGCCTGAAATCGAGTTGTACTTTAACAGCAGTACGAACCAATGGCAAACGGATGCTCCGACGGGCTATACAGCGGTCGAATTTGAAAAAATCGCGTGGAATAATCTCAATTACGGTGGTCAGTTTGCAGGCAAGAACGGTGTACTCCTTAAATACTCGGCAAACCTTTCGGCTATCGGAACCGAATATAATGGCGGCGTAGTCGGCGTAAACCTTGCAAAAACGGCAATCGGTGAAAAGATTAAGCTTGGCGGGGTTGCCTTGAAAGATATCGAAGGCGCGGAAATTAATTACCACTCCCAAGGACACTTGTGGATTTACGCGCCGAACATGACGACGCTTGGTAACCTCACGATTGAGACGACGAACTTCCTCGACGTGACCTTGCCTGATACGGAGCTTACCTTTAACGGCTCGGCTTGGGAAGTGTATATCGAACAGGTACTTCCGACCGTCGTAACCCAAGGCATTGCAAACGATCTGAATAATAATATTGCAAGTGGCTCGATATATTACACCTTGATTGCATACGACCTTACGTTAGGTGCTGCGGCAAATACGACGAACGTAGTATCGACGACGGGCGAAGGGATTTTGCTCAACGGCGTGAAGCTTAGCGAAATTGCGGGTGCATCCGTAGACTACGCGCACGGCAGCAGATACATGCAAATCAAAATTCCTCAAAGCTATCAAGACGCGCTTGTAGGCGAAATCGTTTTGGAAGTTTTGGAAGGCACGAAGTTTGAAAATCAAATTCTCGATTATTCGAAGTTTATCTTAAGAGAAGGATTCTGGGTGCTTTATACGGAGCCTTCCGCAGTAAGCTTCACGAAGATTAATTGGAACAATATCGGCTATGCTCCGTTCGAAGGAAAGGCGGGTGTATTGCTTGCGTTCAATACCAACCTTTCCAAAGTGCAACGCGAAATTGACGGCGGTATCCAATCCGCGAACTTCGCCTCGACGGTGGGTGAAAACATTTACTTAAACGGCGTAAAATTGTCCACCTTACCCGGTGCAATCGTAGCCTACCACTCGCAGAACTTCATGTTCGTATACGCGGACAACATGACGACGTACAGAACGCTTACGATTAAAGCGGGTACGGTTATGATGGATTCGATTTTGCCGGAAATCGAGTTGTACTTTAACAGTAGTAACCTTCAATGGCAAACGAACGCTCTGGCGAACTACACGAGCGTAACGCTTGAAAACATTGAATGGAACAATATCGGCTTTGGCGTGTTTGAAGGGAAGAACGGTGTGCTCCTTACCTACTCGGCATATCTTTCGGTTATTGCAAACGAAATTAACGCTGGGGTGCAAGGCGTAAACCTTGCTAAGACGGCAATCGGTGAGAAGATTAAGCTTGGCGGCGTTGCCTTGAAAGATATCGAAGGCGCGGAAATTAATTACCACTCTCAAGGACACTTGTGGATTTACGCGCCGAATATGACGACGCTTGGCGAACTCACGATTGAGACGACGAACTTCCTCGACGCAACCTTGCCTGATGCGAAGCTTACCTTTAACGGCTCGGCTTGGGAAATTTACGTAGAAAAATTAGACCCGACCGTCGTAACCCAAGGCATTGCAAACGATGAAAACAACAACGTCGTCGATGGTAACACGTATAGAACCTTGCTTAAATACGACGTTGCGTTAGGTACGGCGGCAAGCCAGACGAACGTAGTTTCCACGGTGGGTGAGGGGATTTTGCTCAACGGCGTGAAATTAAGCGAAATCGAAGACGCTTCCATCGATTACGGACACGGAAGCGTGTATCTCCAAATTAGAATCCCGCAAAGCTATCAAAATTCGCTTGAAGGCGAAATCTTTTTGGAGGTTTTGGAAGGCACGAAGTTTGAAAATCAAGTCCTCGATTATTCGAAATTCACCTTGAAGAACGGAAGATGGGTACTCTATGTGCCGCCGTACGAAGTTGAATTTACGGAAATTCGGTGGAACGATACGGATTTCGGTCAATTTGACGGGAAGAAGGGTGTATTGCTTGCTTTCAGCACGAATCTCTCCACAGACCCTAACGAATACAACGGCGGTATGGCGTCTACGAACTTGGCGTCTACCATCGGCGAATACATCTATTTGGGCGGCGTAAAACTTTCCACCTTGCCCGGTGCATTCGTGGTTTACCACTCGCAGAACTTCATGTTCGTGTACGCGGATAACATGGCAACGTACAGAACTCTTACGGTAGAAGGCGGAACGCAATTCTTCAATGCGATTCTTCCCGAAATTAATTTGTATTACACCGTAAACGCGTGGACGACGGAAGCGAAGAGCTATCCTTTGGTAGAGTTTACGGCAATCCAATGGAACAATATCGGCTTTGGTATCTGGGAAGGCAAGGAAGGCGTGCTCGTTTCCTATTCGGCAAATCTTTCGAACGTTAGCGGCGAAGTTAACGCAGGGATACAGGATATCAATTTCGTAGAAAGAGAAATCGGTGAAAAGATTAAACTCGGCGGGATTGCGCTCAAAGATATCGAAGGCGCGGAAATTTGTTATCACTCCCAAGGACATTTGTGGATTTATACGCCCGATATGGCAGAAAGGGGAATCCTCACGATTGAAGAAACGATTTTCCTTGACGTAACCCTTCCCGAATTGACCTTGTATTTCAAAGGCTCGGCTTGGACGGACGTTGCGTTAGACGTTCTCACGATAAACTATACGGCAGGCGGTGCAACCTTTGAAAGCACGCTGGAAGGCGAGGTAACGATTGATGCAGATTACCTCACGGAAGTTTTAGCGGAAAGATACGAACACCTCATCGTTTTGAGTTGGACGATTGGCGAAACGTCGTATTTCTACGGCGAAACGGCAGTTGTCAACACGACGACGACGATTACTATTACGGAAGTCCTTGATTTCTATACGATGTTCGGTGCCTCGATTAGAATTTCTAACGACGGTATCACGGGTCTTCGTTTTGGCAGCAGCGTAGGGCTTGAATCCTACAACGCTCTTTATGCAAATTACAGCGACGTGGAACTCGGGACCTATATCGCGCCGAGCGTTATGCTTGGTACGTATCTGCTTGACAACAGCGGAAAGACCTTTAAAGATTATTTCGCGCAAGAGCAGGGCAGCGGTAACGCTTCTAAATACGTCAAAGTCGTAAACAGCGGCATTTATAACCGCGACACTTACGAAAGCGACGGATACG
>JAZUCW010000156.1:0-8523 GCA_045639305.1 Candidatus Scatosoma sp. | reverse complement strand
GCGTTGAAAAGGGTTATAGGGTATAGCAATCGAAGATACCGCCCGTTTCGAGGTCTTTAAAATACAGCGTGTCGCCGTCCAAGAGGATATACGAATGGGGGGTATCGGGTTTAGGCAGGGAAACCGAGCCGCAGTTGGCGTAGAGGAAACCGTGCTCCGTTTCGCTGCATTCGGGGGTATGGAAATGCCCGTTGAAAAGGATATCTCCCTTTTGAAGAAGGGGAGGATTTTCACGGTTATACAAATGCCCGTGCGTTAAAAACAAGGTCTTATTTTTTGCCGTCATTAAGGCAAAGTCCGCGAGAATAGGGAACTGAAGAACCATTTGGTCGACTTCGCTGTCGCAGTTCCCCCGTACGCAAACGATTTTATCTTTGATTGCGTTCAGCATGGCGAAAACCTGCTTTGGGGAATACTCGTCGGGGAAATCGTTTCGAGGCCCGTGATAGAGCAAATCTCCTAAAAGGACCAATTTTTCCGCGCCTTCCGCCTCGAAAGCGGCAAGAAGCTGTTTACACCAATACGCCGAACCGTGCACGTCCGAGGCGATGATACATTTTTGCATAAGAACTCCCGTTAGAAAATAAATTTGACGATATCGAACTGTTCGGGTAAGGGGGTGCCGCTTGCGTAGACGTTTGCATAGTTTTCCAAAAGCGTGGGCAGCTCTTCTTCGCGATAGCTGCGGAAGGTGAATTCGGAAAAGGTAACGGCTTTATTGGCGAGCAGGTTGATTGCCGTGGAAACGAATTCGCGGCTTTCGGTAATGCCCTTGATGGTTACGTTGTTTTTTAACGCGTATTCAAGGTTGACGTGCAGGGGTTTTCCCGTCAAAGAACAGAAGGAAACGTAGGCGTCGCGCTTGACGAGGGGGAAGAGTACGGAGGGCTCGCAACGGTTTGCAAACGCTAAATACACCGCTGCGTCCGCCAGCTTTCCGCCCGTTACGTTTAAGACGTTTTGCTTTAACGTATCGTCGTTGGGGAAGGTGTAATAAATCCCGCTGCGTTTCGCCCGCGCAAGCCGTTCGGCGTTGTTGTCGGCAAGAATGGGCACGGCGCGGTGATAGATGAGGATTTGGCACAAAATATTCCCGTATAAACCGCCGCCAAGGACCAGTACGTGCTGACCTACGTCGACGTGCATTTCGTCGACTACGTGTTCGGCAAGCGCGATGGCGTCAATCAAAAACGCCGCTTCGTCGGTTACGGAATTGGGCAAGGGGTACACGTCGTCTACCCCTGCCAAAACGAAGTCGCGATAGAACCCGTCCGCCGTTTCGCCTGCAATTTTCAGTCCGTCGGGGGCACATTCGTCCTCCGTCGTGCCGGCAAGATAGACCCGTTCCCCTTTGCGGATAAACGAATCCTCGCCCGTCTCGGTTACCTGCCCGATGGCAAAGCGCCCGGGGATAAACGGAGAGCGGACTTTGGTTGCGCCCGAATAGACGGAAACGTCCGATTCGCTAAGAAGAGCCTTGGTGATTTTTACCTTGACTTTGTCTTCCGTCAGTTTCAAATCGGGGGCGCTAACGTGTTGGATGTTGTGCGGATAGGTCAGTTGCCATATCTTCATAAGAAAAACACCTATTTCGCGTAGGAAAAATTGGCGGAGGAATTTCCGCGTCCGTACGCGAGTAAAATAAGTATAAACTATTTTCCTTAAATTTGCAAGTATTTTTTATAAATTCGAGGCAAAAACAGTTGACGAGGGGCGAAAAAAGGGGTATAATTGGAAAGCATAGAAAGAAAAAACAAACAGCGAGGTGAAAATAATGAAAGCGGATATTCATCCCAAATATCACGAAGTAACTGTAACTTGCGCTTGTGGAGCTACGTTTAAGACGGGTACGACGAAAGAAGGCGACGTTTTGAAGGTAGATATTTGCAGCAATTGCCATCCTTTCTTCACGGGCAAGCAAAAGTTGGTTGATACCGGTGGACGTGTCGATAAGTTCAAAAAGAGATATGGTCTTTAATTGGTAAACCGGGGCTTTAAGATGGTTCATCTTAAAGCCTTCTTCTTTATTACGAGTTTGTAAGGAATAAGGTAAAATGAGTAAAAAGAAAAAAGAAAAACGCACGGGAATCGGCGGTCAGGCGGTTATGGAAGGCGTCATGATGCGCGGTAGGCGTTCCATGGCGACGGCTGTACGCGACCCCGAAGGGGTTATTCAGATCGAGTCCGAGCGTTTGATTCCTCCCGAAAAGCGCAGCAGATTTTCTCGGCTCCCGTTTATCCGCGGGGTGGGGAATTTTGTTAGCTCGCTCGTTACGGGAAATCGTATTTTAATGCGGAGTGCGGACGTTTCGATGACGGACGCAGACACGCCGACGAAAGCGGAAAAATGGCTGGAGGAAAAGCACAAAATCAACGTGGGCGGGTTCCTCAACGTTTTGTCCGTACTGCTCGGCGTAGTTTTGGCGTTGGCAATTTTTATTTGGTTACCGCAAACGTTGGCAGGCTTGTTGCCTGAAAAGTATTTCAACGCGAAATCGGCGGAGTTGCCCGGACTTTGGTTTAACCTAATGGAAGGGGGCATGCGCCTGCTTATTTTTGTGTTGTACATCTTGCTGATTTCCTTGATACCCTCTTTAAAGAGAGTGTTTATGTACCACGGGGCGGAGCATAAGACGATTACTTGTTATGAAAAAGGGGAGGAATTGACGGTGGAAAACGTGCGGCCTTGTTCGCGTGTGCACGACCGTTGCGGCACGACCTTTCTCTTTATCGTCATGATCGTCAGTATTTTGGTGTTTTCCCTGCTGAACGTCGGTTTGGCAAGAACGAATTTGTATTCGACAAACGAAACGGCAAACCGTTTTATCCGTATCGTCTTTAAAGTGCTTTCCTTGCCCGTAGTTGCAGGGGTTTCCTATGAAATTTTGCGCTTACTTTCCAAAACGAAAAGCAAGTTCTTTATTATATTTAAATTCCCCGGGCTCTTATTACAGCGTTTGACTACGAGAGAGCCGTCCGACGATATGATTGAATGCGCGATTGCGGCGTTTGATATGGTATTGAAGATGGACGCAGACCCGACGATTCCTGAAAAGGTATTCGCAACGCCCGGCAAAATGACGGCGCTTTTGAAAAACACGAAAAAGCGGTTTGACGATAACGGAATTGACGAGGACGAGGCAGAGTGGATATTTAGTATTGCGTTGCATATTCCCAAAAGCGAGGTGGCAAGCACCGAGCGGATTTTGAAGGTGGCGCAGGCGAAAGAGATTATCCGTATTGCAGACGAACGATTGACGGGCAGACCCCTTTGGTATATCATCGGGGACACGAGCTTTTGCGGATATACCATCAAGGTGGACGAAAGAGTGCTGATTCCCCGTCCTGAAACGGAAGAAATGGCTATGATGGTCGTCAGTGCGGCAGAAGAGGACCAAAGCATCCTTGATTTGTGCACGGGTAGCGGCGCGATAGCAATTGCCGTTGCGAAGGAATTGGAAAAACGGAAAATCAAGGCGAAAATCGTTGCTTCGGATATCAGCGAGGAGGCTTTGCAGTTGGCTGGCGAAAACGCGGAAGCCAACGATGCGGAGATTACTTTCATAAAATCCGATTTGTTTGAAAAAATTCGCGGGAAATTCGATATTATCGTTACCAATCCGCCGTATATTCCCTCGGCGGAAATTGCGAAATTGCAACGGGAAGTAAAGGATTACGAGCCGCGTTTGGCGTTGGACGGCGGCGCGGACGGACTGGATTATTATCGTCGTATCGCCACCGAGGGATTAAAACACCTTTCTCGCGGCGGTATGTTGATTATGGAAGTCGGAATCGGCGAAGCGCAGGAAGTCGTGAAAATGTTTGCGGGCAGCAAAGTCTATTCGATGGTCGCAAAGGATTTTAATGGGGTAGAGCGGTACGTCAAAATCATGTCTTAAAGGAAACTGCGTATAAGGGCGCATCTTGAAACAAAAACGGAACCTGTCCTCAGTTACGTACTACTTGTACGCGCCTATCGGACAGAACCGCGTGTTTTGTTTCAATCTACAACCCTTCTCCACAGTTTCGTGTAACCGAGTGTAATATACGTCGCAATACGGCGTTGCTGTTCGGTTACGTACTATTTGTACGCGCCTATCGGACAGAACCGCGTGTTTTGTTTCAATCTGCAACCCTTCTCCATAGTTTCGTGTAACCGAAAGGTAACATCGTAGTACGACGGAAGGATAGAAAAGACTTGATGCAACGGCACGTTGCTGCTCGTATCTAACCCGTTTCGTGTAACTACTCGGTCGTTTTAAATTCTACCACAATTCCGAATTCCGAATTCCGAATTTTAAATTCTACCACAATTCCGAATTCCGAATTCCGAATTCCGAATTCAGAACCCCATCCCCAGGAGGTTTTATGTTAAAAAAATTAGCCGATATCAAAATCCGCTATCAATTTTTATCGGAAAAACTCTCCGATGCTGCCGTCATCGCAGACATGGGTACTTGGCAGAAGTATTCCAAAGAGCAAGCGGATTTGACGGAAACCATCGAAAAATACGACGAATACCTTGAAACCGAGCGCCGTATGAACGACGCGTTCGAACTAGCGGAAACCGAAACGGACGGCGAAATGAAAAAAATGCTCCTCGACGAGGGGTATACTTGCAAAGAATTGCTCGTTGGATTGCTTGGCGAATTGAAGATTTTATTGCTCCCCAAGGACAAAAACGACGAAAGAAGCTGTATTTTAGAGGTGCGCGCAGGCACGGGCGGGGAAGAAGCGGCGTTGTTTGCCGCCGAGCTTTGCCGTATGTACCAAAACTATTGCGCGGCGCACCGTTTGCGGGTGGAAGAAATCGATATTAACGCCACCGAGCTTGGCGGCGTAAAGGAAGCTATCTACAACGTAACGGGCGCGGGTGCGTATAAATTATTAAAATACGAAAGCGGCGTACACCGCGTTCAACGCGTACCTGCTACCGAGACACAAGGCAGAATTCACACTTCGGCGGCGACGGTTGCCGTACTTCCCGAGGCGGAAGAGGTCGAGGTGGAAATTTTGGACAAGGATATCCGTATCGATATATTCCATTCGGGCGGGGCAGGCGGTCAAAACGTCAACAAAGTCGCCTCCGCCGTGCGGATTACCCACTTCCCCACGGGCATCGTCGTTACCTGTCAGGACGAGCGTTCGCAACTCAAAAACAAAGAACGCGCCTTTAAAGTGCTCCGTTCCCGCGTGTACGATTTTTATAACGGTCAAAACGCCAAAGCGCGTGAGGATACCAGAAGAAGCATGGTAGGCAGCGGGGACAGAAGGGAGCGAATCCGCACCTATAATTTCCCCCAAAGTCGGGTTACCGAACACCGTATCGGGCTTAGCCAGTACAACCTCGACGCCTTTATGACGGGGGATATCGATTCGATGGTCGAGGCGCTTGCCATCGCGGATAGAGAAGCGATGTTGGCGTCGTCTGAAGAATAAATAAACACTCTCTCGTAAAACACGGGAGAGTTTTTCTTTTCCGTTCATTTTTCTTGATAATATTAATCGAAAAAACGAATTAAAAACAAGAAAAATGATAAAAAAATTGATAATTTTCAAAGAATTTGCGAAAAACGGGGTGTTTGCGGTTGCTTTCTTTTCAAAAAAAAGGTAAAATATTAGGAAACGAAAACAAATAGACGGAGAATAAACGGATGAAGAATAGAATTGCATCGAGAATGAAGGCGCTCTCGCCCTCGTTGACCTTGGCGATTTCGGCGAAGGCAAAGGCGATGAAGCAGGCGGGGGAAAGCGTCGTATCGTTCGGGGTTGGCGAACCGGATTTTAACACGCCCCAGCATATTATCGAGGCGGCGAAGAAGGCTCTTGATAACGGGCATACGAAATACACGCCCTCGTCGGGGTTGTTGCCTTTGAGAAAGGCGATTTGCGAAAAGTTCAAAAAGGACAACGGCTTGGACTACGAGCCCTCGCAAATTATCGTTTCGAACGGTGCGAAACACTCGATTTTCAACGCTTGCTACGCGGTATTAGAGGAGGGGGACGAAGTGATTATCCCCGCGCCCTATTGGCTGACCTATCCGGAAGTGGTAAAGGTTTGCGGCGCTACGCCCGTGTATATCGATTGCAAGAAAGAAAACAAATTCAAATTCACCATCGAGCAATTAAAGGCGGCGATTACGCCCAAGACGAAGATGCTTATTTTCAATTCCCCGTCCAACCCCACGGGCGCGGTGTACACGGAAGAGGAAGTCCGCGAGATTGCAAAAGTATGCGAGCAAGCGGAGATTTTCGTGCTTTCCGACGAAATCTATGAAAAGCTTTGCTATAACGGCGTAAAACCCTATTCGATTGCCGCTTGCAGCGAGAAGATGAAAGAATTGACGATCACCATCAACGGCGTTTCCAAATCGTACGCAATGACGGGTTGGAGAGTAGGGTATCTTGCCGCGCCCAAGGACGTGGCGAAAGCCATCGATTCTTTCCAAAGCCACGCAACGTCCAACGCTTGTTCGATTTCCCAGCACGCAACGATAGAGGCACTTTCCTCGCCCGAAGCGGAGATTGAAGAAATGCGCAAAGTCTTTGACAAGCGCAGAGAAAGAATTTTGTCCTTGATTGCGGAAATCGACGGCGTGCAGGCGGTCGAACCCGACGGTGCGTTTTACGTAATGCTGGTTGTGGGCGGCTTGTACGGCAAGAAATACGGCGACAAAGTCGTAGACGATTCGATTGCGTTTGCGGATATTTTGTTGGATGCGGAAAAGGTTGCAACCGTACCGGGGATTTCTTTTGGTGCGCCCGACTGCGTAAGATTGTCGTATGCGTTATCCGACGCGGATATCGAAGAGGGCTTGAAGAGAATTAAGCGTTTTGTTTCCGAATTGAAGTAAAAAACCGAATAACAGACGAAAAGACGGGTAAGAGATTGCCCGTTTTTTTATTTTATAAAAAACTTGGAAAATCTTGACAGGGGGATAAGAAAGTGGTAAAATAAACTTGCGACATAATTTAATATTTCTTGTAAAAGTATACTTCTTGGGTAGAAGTGTACCTTTTCGCGTTACATACAATCTTTTACAAGAGATATGGGTTAAATTGTGTCGCAGCAAAGCGGGAAGAACATTTTTACGGGTGTCGTTTCGTTTTGCGAAGCGGCACTTTTTTATTGGAGGTTTGTATGAAAGGTAAGTTGGTGAAAATTTTATCTGCATTGGCGTGCCTTACCTTGGCGGTAGGCTTTGCAGGCTGTGGCGAAAACGATGGCAACGGTAGCGACGGCGCGCAAGAATGTAAGCACGTCTTTACGGAGTACGTTTCTAACGAAGACGCGACTTGTACGGAAGACGGAACAAAAACCGCGACCTGCGATAACGGTTGCGGGGAAACGCATACGGTAGTGGACGAAGGCTCGTCGGGGCATTCGTTTACTAATTATAAATCCGATGGCAACGCGATTTGTGCGGAAGACGGAACGAAGACCGCAACTTGTGACAACGGTTGCGGGGAAACGGATACGGTAGTGGACGAAGGCTCGGCAACGGGTTGTAGTTTTATCAACTATAAATCTAACGATGATGCAACCTGCACGGCAGACGGCACAAAAACGGCAGAATGTGACAACGGTTGCGGGGAAACGCATACGGTGACGGATAACGATTCGGCAACGGGTTGTAGTTTTACGAGCTATAAATCCAACGGCGACGCAACTTGTACGGAAGACGGCACGAAAACCGCAGAATGCGATAACGGCTGCGGAGAAACGGATACAGTTGTAGACGAAGGCTCGGCAACGGGTTGTAGCTTTACGGAATATGTATCGAACGAAGACGCGACTTGTACGGAAGACGGAACAAAAACGGCAACCTGTGATAACGGCTGCGGGGAAACGCATACGGTAGTGGACGAGGATTCGGCGACGGGTTGTAGCTTTACGGAATACGTGTCGAACGAAGACGCAACCTGTACGGAAGACGGCACGAAAACGGCGGCTTGTGATAACGATTGCGGAGAAACGGATACCGTAACGGACGAAGGGTCTATGATACCGCACAGTTACACAGACTATATTTATAACAATGATGAAACTTGTACCGAAGACGGAACAAAAACCGCAAGTTGCGATTACAATTGCGGTACGCAAGAAACGCTTACGGTGGAAGGGTCTAGGATTCCGCATAGTTACACAAACTATATCTATAATAACGACGAAACTTGTACTAAGGATGGAACAAAAACCGCAAGCTGTGATTATAATTGCGGCACGCAAAAAACGCTTACGGTGGAAGGTACGATACGCGAACATAATTACGTGCAAGGCGTATGCGACGGTTGTGGCGATTTACAAAACAAGGGATTGAATTATAAGTTAAATAGTGACGGTAGATCTTATTCTGTGAGCAAGGGCACTTGTACGGACAGTGTTATTTATATCCCGACGTACTACAAAGGGTGGGCGGTTACGAATATTAGTGATTCAGCATTCTATGGTTGCAGTAATTTGACGAAGTCGGATCGTAGCCATGTCGTTCTGTGAGCCAAGGAGTTGTCCACCAAATTTGT
>JAZUCW010000155.1:0-10733 GCA_045639305.1 Candidatus Scatosoma sp. | reverse complement strand
AAACGGCGACGCCCTGCCGAGGCTCACACCGTAGGTGGGAAACGGCAGATACCCGTACGGGTCTTTTTTGCTGTGTGCTTCCGTCGGGCGAACCCATCGGTTCGCGCAAGGCGTTAGCCCCCCTCTGTCATTGCGAGCCCCACGGGGGGGCGCGGCAATCTCTTTTCGCTCTTTCCCTTTGAGATTGCTTCGTCGCTATCACTCCTCGCAATGACGGACGGATATCCAACAACGAAAAAAAGCGCAGCACAATTTTACTTCATTCCCTTGCAATTTTTATAATAGTATGCTATCATTAAACCGATAAAGCAACGGAGGGCAAAAATTTGATCGAGCATTTACTGCCTATAAAAATCGTCGACGGCGCAAAAATGGAAAACCCCGAAACCCTTTTTTCCTCAAAAGGTTTCTACGCGACCATTAACTATACCCCTAGCGAATGGAAACACTACCTCAAGCTGAACGGGCTCGGCTCGTTTATCGTTTTGGATTTCGGAAAGGAAATGCACGGCGGCGTTCGGCTGATTACCGACCTTATAAAAACCGACGTTTGCAAGATCCGTATCCGCTTTGGCGAGAGCTTGGGCGAAGTCAACGCCGAGCTCGGCGAAAAAAACGCAGGAAACTATCACAGCTTCCGCGATTTGGAAACGCAGATTTGTTCATACGCCGACACAAACGTTGGGCAGACGGGGTTCCGTTTCGTCCGTATCGACCTTTTAGAAGAGAAGTTCGTTTATTTTAAAAATATCTTTTGCGTGAACCGTATCTTCGCCAAAAAACCGATTTACGTTTACCAAGGCGGTGATAAAAGGATTGCGGATATCTTTTGGACGGCAAAACGCACCGTGGATTTGTGTTCGAGCGGGGGCTATATCTGGGACGGCATCAAGCGCGATAGATTGGCTTGGGCGGGCGATTTAGCACCCGAGGTCATGGCGTTACATACTCTGTACGGCAAGGTGGATATCGTGGAGAAAACCTTGGATTTGTGTAAGAAAAACGCGCCCTTGCCTAGGTTTATGAACGGTATCTATACCTACTCTATGTGGTGGATTATCATGCTGGCGGATTATTATAAAGAATTTGCTTGCGACAAGTATATCAAAAAACATCTCCCCTATCTTATCGGCTTAATCGAGCTTATGCAAGAACTAGTCGACGAAGAAGGCACGCTTAGCACAAAGACTCGGTATCTCGTCGACTGGCCCACAAAGGACACGGAAGACGAGCTTGTCGGCGTTCGGGCAATCTTCCTCATGGCTATGAACGGAGCGGAATACTTGCTGCAAGAATTTGGAAAACCCCTCGAGGGAGTATTGGAATTAAAGCGGAGATTGCAATTGCAACCGCTTTGCCCGAAAGAGAAAAAACAGGTAATCGCTTTGAAATATTTCGCCGTTGGTGAAATCACGGACGAGGAATACGAAATCTTGATCGCAGGCGGCGCGAAAGGGTTCTCTACCTTTATGAGCTATTATATCCTAAGCGCCATTGCCGCGCGCGACGAGGAATTGGCAATCACGCTTATGAAAGACTACTACGGCGGAATGCTTGATCGAGGCGCAACGACGTTTTGGGAGGATTTCCATCTCGAATGGTTGGACGGCACGGGCAGAATCGATTGCCTTGATAAAACGAAAAAGGATTTGCACGGGGACTGCGGCGCGTTTTGTTACGTGGGGTTTAGACACAGCCTTTGCCACGGCTGGTCAACCGGGGTTTTGAAATTTATTAAAGAGCATTGTAAGTAAGAAACGAAACAAGGTGAAAACGTGCCCGTCCTTGGAGAACTCTCTATGAACATTTTAGGCAGCGACTACGACGGCACGCTAAATTACGGCGGAATTGATGGAACGAGAATTAAAAAAGAACGGGCGTAATCGCCCGTTCTTCATAAAAAAAAGGCGGTTTTCACCGCCTTTTTCTTTTCGTATTTTTAGTCTTCCAAGCCTTCGTTGAGCTTTGCAAGCAAGCTTTCAAGGTCTTCGCCGTGTACGGCAACCGCCTCAGCAACCGATTCGCCGTGCGCCATTGCGCAACCGAAACAATGCATACCCGCCGCCATCAAAATTTCAGGCGCGTTGGGGTTGATTTGCAAGCAATCCGCAATCAAAGTATCTGCAGTAATTTTAGCCATTTTTATATTTCTCCTTGTCTTTTATTTTTTTCTACAATAGTAATGTAACACCTTTTCCGCTTTTTTAAACGGATTTTTTTCTTTTTAACGATATTTTCCAAAAAGTTTCTTTATCGGCGGCACGGGCGATACTTCCACCCGTTCATTGGAAAGGATCCTTTCCATCGTTTTTTGTACCCCTTCAAACTCTTTGGATAGCCCCGCTTTTTCCACCGCTTCTTTCACTTCCGTCCAATTCGGCGCGCGGGTAATTTCGTCGTGCGCGTCCGTGCCGATACAATGCACGGCGTTGCGGCGTAAAAGCGCAAAAGCAAAGCCTTTTTCCTTGCGGTTTAAAAACGCGGACGTATTGGCCTGCAATAAACAGCCCATCGCCAACAACTCGTTGATGAGTGCGGGATTTTTCAGTACCTCGCGATAGCGTTCGACGTGCGCGATAATCGGTATGCAGTCGGTCTCCGCCGCAAAATCAGCAAGTCTGTTAAACAGTTCTCCCGACCATTTTTGAAGAAATGGAAACTCTATCAAGATATAGTCCGTCCCCTCGATGCAAAGCCGACGCAGCTCGTCGTACTTGGTTACGTTGACACCCGTAAAGTGTACTTCTGCCCCCAAGCGCAAGGAAAGCCCTTCAGGCACTTCCTCTTTTATACGCGCGTACGAAGCGTTTCGATGGTCTAAAAACTGTTCGGGGGCGTATTTCTTGCCGTAATAGTGGGAAGTACACAAAACGCAAGTTACCCCTTGCTGTTTTTCCTTTTGCAAAATAGCAAGCGCTGCCTTGCTGTCCTTTGCTCCATCGTCAAGACGGGGCAAAACGTGCGTATGAAAATCTATCATTCTACCCCTCCAAAACTTTTTCTTCGGGCGGCAAAGCGCCGCCCGAACCAAGATTTCTTATTTGAAATACGCAACGCCGCTTTCGAAAATCTTCATATCGAAATTCCCTTCGACGTTCTTATACAGGTTGTCGCCCGTACGTTCGCTATGCCCCATTTTACCAAAGACTCTGCCGTCGGGCGAGGTGATACCTTCGATCGCCCACATCGAGCCGTTGGGGTTAAACGGCGATACCATGGTCGCGTTTCCGCTCAAATCCGCGTACTGCGTCGCTACCTGCCCGTTCGCTTTCATCTTTTCAAGCTCGGCAATCGGCGCAACGATTTTCCCTTCGCCGTGGGATACGGGAACCTTGTAAACCTCGCCGACTTTACAAGCGGAAAGCCAAGGCGAAAGATTGGAAGCTACGCGTACGTCTACCACCGTCGAAACGTGGCGGGAGATGTTGTTGAAGGTAAGCGTAGGCGAATCCGCCGTCATTTCTTTTACGTGTCCGTAAGGAACGAGACCAAGCTTGATAAGCGCCTGGAACCCGTTACAGATACCAAGAGCCAAACCGTCGCGGTTGTTCAAAAGCTCTTCCACCTGTTCGGCAATATACGGGTTACGGAAGGTCGTTGCGATGAACTTACCGCTGCCGTCCGGTTCGTCGCCGCCCGAGAAACCGCCGGGGAAGGCAATAATATTTGCATTTTTAATCGCTTTTACGATTTGCGCAACGCTTTCTTCGATATCCGCCGCGCTGCGGTTGCGCACGACGACCGTTTCCACGTCCGCACCTGCAAGACGGAATTTTCTCGCCGTATCAAGTTCGCAGTTGGTGCCGGGGAATACGGGGATAAACACGCGGGGTCTTGCAATCTTCGTCGCAATATTCGTATATTTCGCGCCCTGCGTATAATCGCAATCCATCGCCTTGCCTTCTGCAGGCGCCGTGGTTGCAAATACGCTTTCAAGCGGGCTGATATATGCGCACGCCGCACCGTCCAAAGACACGCTCTCGTTGCCGCAAACAAACGCTTCGCCGCATACCTGCCCTACGCATTTCTTGAAAATCGCGCCATCGAACGCCGCTTCGTCTTTCAAGGAAATTACGAGATCGCCATAGCCTTCTTTATAGAGTTCTGCCGCAGGCATATCGAAGGAAACGCCGACGTTGTTGCCGAGTGCAGACTTGATAACCGCCGCGCCGATACCGCCGTTTTCGACCACCGTCGCAAAGGTGGTGTTGCCCTTTTCGATACTTGCGTAAACCGCTTCGTAGACCTTCTTTAACGACTCGAAATCGGGTACGGAATTCTCGTCCTTCGGTACGGGAACATAATAGAGCTTTTCCCCGCCTTTTAAGACGTTGGTAATGAGTTTGCTTGCCTTTGCAGGCGCAAGCGCAAAGGAGATAAGGGTGGGAGGTACGTGGATACTTTCAAACGTACCACTCATACTGTCCTTACCGCCGATTGCCCCGAGTCCAAGCCCGATTTGTGCGTATACCGCACCAAGGAGCGCCGAGGCGGGTACACCCCAAACCTTCGCATCCTTCGTCATTCTTTGGAAGAATTCTTGCAAAGTCAAACGGATATCGCTGTATTTTGCGCCCGTCGCTACGACCTTAGAAACGGAAGCCACAATCGAATAGATCGCCCCGACGAACGGGCTCGTTTCCATCAAATACGGCGAATAGCCGTACGCCGATACCGTACAAACGTCCGTTTCGCCGCCGCAAATCTTTGCCGCCATTGCAATCGCAGGCGTGCGTTGCGTTTTTCCGCCCCAAGGCATATATACCGTTCTCGCGCCAATGGTGGAGTCGAACGTTTCACTAAGACCTTTCTTTGCGCAAACGTTCAAATCGGAAAGGACTTTCTTCGTCGTATCCGTGAAAGATACGTTTTCTTTTTTATCAAACCAAGCGGTTACCTCGTCGCAGATTTCCACTTCCGCTTCCTGCTTCACGCCGTTGGTGTTGAGGAATTCGCGGGAAATATCCACGATCGCTTTACCTTTTAAGAACATCTTCATTCGGCCCGTGTCCGTAACGACCGCAACGGGAGTCGCCGAAAGGTTTTCTTCTGCCGCAAGCGCGATGAACGCGTCCACGTCCCCCTCGTTAACAACAACCGCCATACGTTCTTGCGATTCGGAAATCGCAAGTTCGGTACCGTTCAAGCCCTCGTATTTCTTGGGCACTTTATCCAAATCGATATTCAAACCGTCCGCAAGCTCGCCGATAGCAACCGAAACGCCGCCTGCGCCAAAGTCGTTACATTTTTTAATCTTTCTCGTCGCTTCCTTATTCAAGAAAAGGCGTTGCAACTTTCTTTCCGTCAATGCGTTGCCCTTTTGGACTTCCGCGCCGCAGGTTTCAACCGAATGGGAATCGTGCGCTTTCGACGAACCCGTCGCACCGCCGCAACCGTCGCGACCCGTTTCCCCGCCGAGCAAAATAATCACGTCGCCTGCCTTAGGGGCTTCACGGTATACCATTTCCTTTCTTGCGCCGCCAACGACGAAACCCGTTTCCAAACGCTTTGCTTTATACCCTTCGTGATAAACCTCGTCAACGATACCCGTCGCCAAACCGATTTGGTTACCGTAGGAGGAGAAGCCCGCCGCCGCACGCTGCGTAATCGCGCGTTGGGGCAATTTCCCCGCAAGCGTATCTTCCAGCTTTTCACGAGGATCGGACGCACCCGTAATACGCATCGCCTGATATACGTACGTTCTACCGCTCAAAGGATCGCGGATTGCGCCGCCAAGACAGGTAGCCGCACCGCCGAAGGGTTCGATTTCCGTCGGGTGATTGTGCGTTTCGTTTTTAAACATAACGAGATATTGTTCTTTCTTGCCGTCGATTTCCGCCTCGATTTGAATCGAACAAGCGTTGATTTCATCCGAAAGGTCCAGATTGTCCAATTTCCCGTCTTTCTTCAATTTCTTTGCCGCAATCGTTGCAAGATCCATAAGGCAGGGATACTTGTCGGGACGGTTGCCGTTCAATTCTTGATACAATTCCTCGTAAAGATGGTACGCCTTTTCGATCTGCGGGTTTTTCGAAGTAATCTTTACGTTTTTAAGTTCCGTTGCAAACGTCGTATGACGGCAATGGTCCGACCAATACGTATCGATAACTTTGAGTTCCGTTTCCGTAGGGTTTCTATCCTCACTCTTGAAATAATCGCGCACGAAAATCAAATCGAGCACGCTCATTGCAAAGCCGATATTTTTATGATAGGAAGCAATTTCCTCGTCCGACATTGCGATAAAGCCTTCCACTTCTTTTACGGGTGCACCCTCTACCGTTTCGCGGACGAGGGTTGCAGGCTTTTCAAAGCCAACTTCTTCGCTTTCTACGGGGTTGATGATATGCTTCTTTATAGCGTCAAGCTCTGCATCCGTAACCCCTTTCGCCATATAAATTCTCGCGCATTTTACGAGCGGACGGGATTTTTTAGTAAGGAGCTGTACGCATTGCGCCGCGCTGTCCGCGCGCTGGTCGTACTGTCCCGTAAGATAGCTGACGGCAAACGCCTTATAACCGTTAGGGATAGCGATTTCTTCCAAATATACGTCGTCTACGGGAGGTTCGGAAAATACCGTACCAAGCGCCGCTTTCAACTCGTCCTCGCTAATTCCTTCCACGTCGTAACGAAGAAGCAAACGGAAATCTTCCGTATCGATATTGAGGAGGGTTTTGATATCTGCCGCCTCTTTTCTTGCCTGCACGTTGTCTTTCTTTTCTACAAAAATTCTGTAAATCATATCGTTCCTCTTTGGATTGTTTATTCTTTCACTACGTCGCGATACTTAATCCCGATATCCTTGCGGTAATACATACCCTCAAAGGAAATCTTCTCCGCATTTTCGTACGCTTTCTTTCTCGCCTCTTCCACGTCTGCGCCCTTTGCGCAAACCCCCAACACGCGCCCGCCGCTCGTTACGATTTTACCGTCCTTTTCAGCAGTCCCCGCGTGACAGAGTATCACCTGTTCGTCTATTTCGCCAAAGGTAATTTCTTTGCCTTTTTCATAGTGCTCGGGATAGCCGCCGCTTGCCAATACTACGCATACGCAAGCCCCGTCTTCCCACTCGATTTCTACTTCGTCCAATCTTTCGTCCACGACCGCCTCGAAGATTTCCATCAAATCGGTCTTTAACATCGGCAGAATAACCTGCGTTTCAGGATCGCCGAAACGGGAGTTGTATTCGATGACTTTCATCCCGTCTTTCGTCTTCATCAAACCGAAATACAAGACGCCTTTAAACGTACGCCCCTCGGCGTTCATCGCCGCAACGGTGGGAATCATAATCTTTTCCATCACCTCTTTCGCCGTCTTTTCGCCATAGAAAGGAGCAGGAGCAAACGTCCCCATACCGCCCGTGTTCAAACCTTCGTCGTTATCCCTTGCACGCTTGTGGTCGCAACTGGTAATCATCGGCTTAATCGTCTTTCCGTCGGTAAACGCAAGCGCGGAAACTTCGGGTCCAACCAAAAATTCTTCCACGACGACCTTACTCCCCGCCGTGCCGAATTTTTTATCCAGCATCATTTCTTTCAAGCCTTCCTGCGCTTCTTCACGAGTCATACAAATCAAAACCCCTTTCCCAAGCGCAAGCCCGTCTGCCTTTAATACGACGGGAATATCACATTCCGCCACGTACGCCGCCGCTTCCTCGTAATTAGAAAACGTTTCGTATTTCGCCGTTGGAATATTGTATTTTCTCATAAGTTCTTTGGAAAAAGCCTTGCTCGCCTCTATAATCGCCGCGTTTTTCCTCGGACCAAACGCACGGTGCCCACGGCTTTCCAACTCATCCACGAGCCCCAGCGCCAAAGGGTCGTCCGGGGTTACGACGGTAAAGTCGATTTCTTTATGCTGATCGACCCAATCGCCCACCGCTTTCACGTCGCAATAGTCGACGTTTACCAAAACTGCGTCTTTGGCAATTCCTGCATTGCCTTTCATCGCATATATCGTGTCCACTTTCGGCGATTTCTTTAACGCCTGAATAACGGCGTGTTCTCTGCCACCGTTTCCGATTACCAAAACGTTCATCTGTCTTTCTCCGTTTTTTAGTCTTTCTTTCGTTTTTTCGTACGATTCGTGCCGTACACCGACAGGCAGCTGCCCGTCAATCCGCAATATATACCTTTCTGCCTTTCTTTTCAATTTTACCTTGACAAAGAAGTTTTACGCACAAAGGCAACATCTCGTGTTCTTCTTTCAAAATCCGTGCCTGCAAGCTTTCGGGCGTATCGTCTGGTTCTACCGCCACCGCGCGTTGCATAATAATCGCGCCGCCGTCCACGTCCGCCTCTACGAAATGCACCGTCGCCCCCGACAGCTTTACACCGTATTCAACCGCCGCCTTATGTACGTGCAAACCGTAATATCCCATTCCGCAAAAGGAAGGGATCAAGGAGGGGTGAATATTGACGATTGCGTTTTCAAACTGCTTGATAAAGCTTGCCGGTACGACCAACAACCATCCCGCCAACACGATATATTCCACGCCTGCGTCTTTCAAAACCTTTGCGACTTCGTTATAAAACGCGTCCTTGTTTGCGTAGACTTCCTTATCGTAAACGAGAGTCTTTATCCCGTGCTTTTGCGCGCGGGAAATTGCGCCCGCTTCTTTTTTTGAAGCCACCAAATATTCGATTTCACAAAACCGTTCGCGTTCGTTGGCGTCGATAACCGATTGAAAATCCGTACCGCCGCCCGACGCAAATACCGCTATTTTTTTCATATCGCTTATTTTAAGGTTACGCCCTTACCTGCAACCGCTTTCCCGATTACGCAAACGTCTTCGCCCGTGGATTTCAACGCTTCCATTGCCGCTTCTACGTTTTCAGGCGCTACGCAAACGACCATGCCGATACCCATGTTAAAGGTATTGTAAATCTGCTCGTCGGTAATCCCTGCGCGCTTTTGCATTACCTTGAATACGGGGGGTACGTCGTAGGAATTTTTCTCCACTTCACAACCCACGCCTTCAGGGAAAATACGGGGCAAGTTTTCAATAAAGCCGCCGCCCGTGATATGTGCAATGCCCTTTACGGAAACCTTTTCAATCAAGGACAAAATGCTCTTTACGTAAATTCTCGTCGGCTTTAACAATACTTCCGCCGCCGTCGCGCCGAGTTCTTCGTCATACGCTTCCAAAGCCGCCTTATCGCTGTCGCCAAAGAGCTTTCTAACGAGCGAATAGCCGTTGGAATGTACGCCCGTCGATTTCAAGCCGATCAATACGTCGCCGGGCTTGATATCTTTCCCGTTGATAACCTTTTTCTTGTCTACGATCCCTACTGCAAAACCAGCAAGGTCGTATTCGCCGTCGGGATAGAAACCGGGCATTTCCGCCGTTTCCCCGCCGATGAGCGCGCAGCCTGCCTGACGGCAGCCTTCCGCAATCCCTTTTACTACGTCCGCTTCCGATTCGGGATACAATCTGCCGCAAGCGTAATAGTCAAGGAAGAACAAGGGTTTTGCGCCTTGGCATACGATATCGTTTACGCACATTGCCACGGCGTCGATACCGATGGTGTCGTGTTTTTCCAAAAGGAAAGCGTATTTCAGTTTCGTGCCAACGCCGTCCGTACCTGCAACGAGGACGGGTTCTTCCATCTTCTCGCCCGCAATCGAATAGAACCCGCCAAACGAACCGAGGTCGCCGATAACGTTGTTATCATAGGTGGATTTTACGTGTTTTTTCATGAGTTCGACGGCTTTGTAACCTCTCGTTACGTCTACGCCGCTGTCCTTGTAAGAAATAGCCATATTTATCTTCTCCTAATTATTCTTTCGTTTTTATTTATTATTTGTTTTCAGAAATCTTGTGGTCGTACTTGCTGTCGCCCAAATTCTTAGGGGTCGCCGTGGGATATTCCCCGTTAAAGCAAGCCGCGCAATAGCCTTTGCAGTTACCGCCCTCACCCAACTTGAACACGTCTTCCAAGGGCAAGAACGCTACCGAATCCGCGCCGAAGATTCGCGCAATTTCTTCCGTCGTATGATTGCAAGCAATCAGCACGTCGCGCGAAGCGATATCCGTCCCGTAATAGCAAGGGTTTAAGAAAGCCGGCGCAGACGAACGAACGTGAATTTCTCTCGCCCCCGCATCGCGCAAAAGTTTCACCACCCTCGCGCAGGTCGTTCCGCGCACGATCGAGTCGTCTACGAGGATAACCCGTTTTCCGCGTACCGTTTCCGCAACGGGGTTTAATTTTATCTTGACCTTATCTTCACGGACGTTTTGACCGGGGTCGATAAAGGTTCTGCCGATATATTTATTTTTAATCAACCCGATACCGTAGGGAATCCCAGAGGCTTCCGCGTACCCAATCGCCGCGTCCAACCCCGAATCAGGAGCGCCGATAACGACGTCCGCCTCGACAGGCAGGGCTTTGGCAAGATACGCCCCCGCGCGCTTTCTCGCAAGGTGTACCGAGCAGTTCGAAATCACCGAGTCCGGTCTTGCCGTATAGAGATATTCGAAAACGCAAAGGCGTTCTTCTTTGCCGCAATGGTCTTTCACCGTGCGAATCCCCTCTTTGGAAAATACCACGATTTCTCCCGGCTCGATATCACGGATAAAAGTCGCGCCTACCGAATTAAGCGCACAGCTTTCGCTGGCAACCACGTATTCGCCGTCGTTTCTCTGTCCAAAGCAGAGGGGGTGCATACCGTGCGGGTCTCTTACCGCAATCAGCTTTTGCGAAGTCGGATCGTAGCCATGTCGTTCTGTGAGCCAA